>CP081102.1:3692500-3812893 GCA_025141835.1 Rhodobacteraceae bacterium M385
AAACGCATGGGCGCGCCGTTCTGGTTGGGGATGTCGCGGCCATAGATGCCCGTCGCCATCATCGTCAGCGGATGCATCGCCTCGTCCAGCCGCAACCCTTCGCGGTAGGGCCATGCCAGAACCGGCACGCGGACGCCCGGCATCTCGTCGGGGCGGTTGGCGGTTTCAAACGCCACATGGGTCGCGCCGGATTGAACGCCGACGCGGTTCAACAGGTCGGCCAGCTCGAACCCGTTCCACGGGACGACCATCGACCATGCCTCTACACAGCGGAAGCGGTAGATGCGCTCCTCGATCTCAACCTCGGACAGAATGTCCTCCATTGAATAGGTGCCGGGGTTATCGACCAAGCCGTCAATCTCTACCGCCCAGGGCGAGGTTGTTAGCGTATGGGCGTTTTCCGAGGGGTCCGATTTTCCGGTCCCGAACTCATAGTAGTTATTGTAGGTGGTGATCTCTTCCCAGGTGTTGGGCTCCAGCGCGTCCTGCGCCTGCGCCGTGCCGCCGATCAGGCCCGCCCCCAACAAGCCCCCCGCGCCTGCCATGATCTGGCGGCGGTTCAGGAACTGATGTTCCGGGGTGACATCGTCATAGGTCAGATTCGAGGTGTAGCGGCGCGCCATAGAAGGTCTCCTTATCCTGCGTTCAGGTATTGATGCCCCATAACTAGCGCCCCACCCAATAGGTGACATGGATTATCACGGAAGGGTTAGACTGGCGTGATCCCCTTGCGCGGCGAGGAAGGACCGACGCGCCTTGGCGCGGCGCAGCCTGAGGAGCCGTCTGCCGGAACTCATTCCGCCGGAAACAAACGGTCCATCGGCAGGCTGCTGCCATCGGGCTGCACCAAACGCACATGCTGTCGCCGCATCCGGCGCGGCTCACTGACACCGACGGAATGGGCGATCACTTCTACTTCCTTCACGATGTTCTTGGCGTAATTGGCCACGCGCACTTTCTTATCCGAGACATCCAACCCCGCTTGGAACCTCGGGTTGTGGGTCGTGATCCCCGTGGGGCACGTGTTCTTGTGGCACTTGAGCGCTTGGATACAGCCCAGCGCAAACATGAACCCGCGCGCCGAGGTCACGAAATCTGCCCCCGCCGCCAACGCCCATGCCACATCGCCGGGGTTCACCAACTTGCCGCTGGCCACAATGCGGATGCGGTCCTTCAGGCCGGCTTTGGCGCGGGCATCGGCCAAAATCGGCAGCGCCTCTCGGATTGACATGCCCACAAGGTCCATCAACGGCATCGGGGCCGCGCCCGTGCCGCCCTCTCCGCCGTCGAGCGTAATGAAGTCTGGCGCGCTTTCGACCCCGCGCTCTTTAATGACCGCAAAGAGGTCCGCAAAAACCTGCGGATCGCCCATGACGGTCTTGATCCCCACAGGCTTGCCCGTGACCCGTCGGATCCGATCAATCAGATCCAGAAGCTCCTCTACATTCGCCGCTTCCCGGTGACGGTTCGGGCTGATCCCGTCCACGCCCCTTGGCAAGCCGCGAATGGCTGCGATTTCCTCGGTGATCTTGGCGGCGGGCAGGATGCCGCCTTTCCCCGGCTTCGCGCCTTGGGCCAGCTTCAACTCGAACATCTTTACCTGCGGTTTCGCCGCCATCTCGGCCAGCATCCCGTCATCCAAATTGCCCTCGGCATCGCGCACCCCGTATTTGGCGGTGCCGATCTGGAACACGACATCGCAGCCGCCCTCCAGATGGTAAGGGGACAGGCCGCCTTCTCCGGTGTTCATCCAACAGCCCGCCGCCTTGCAACCGTGCGACAGCGCGGTGACTGCGGGCTTGGAAATGGCCCCGTAGGACATGCCCGACAGGTTGAAAAAACTTCCCGCCATATAAGGAGTGTCACAATGGGGCCCTATCATCAGCGGTTCCGAGCTGGAAAACTGGTCATCAAGCGGTGGAAACGCCGAGGGCACGAACAGCGGCGTGCCGACCACCGCGATATTCCGGGTAGAGCCGAACGGCAGGGTCGAAGATTTCCCCTCGCCCGCGTGTTTCACCCATTCCCTCTGCGCGCGGTTGAACGGCAATTCTTCGCGGTCCATTGCAAAGAAGTATTGCCGGAAGAATTCCCCAAGGCTGCTGAACAGGCTACGGAAGCGGCCCAAGACCGGATAGTTGCGCCGGATCGCATCGCTGCGTTGGGTCCGGTCGAGGATGAACAACACCACCACCACCAGCGCCATGATGCCGATCACTAGCCAGAAGGCGATCGCCATGGCTTCAAGGAAGACAGAAACGCTCTCCATCGTTGGTAGGTCCATTTCGTATCCTCCAAATTGTCTGCCTCGCACCATGGCCAAACTGCCCGGCCCTTCGCAACCGCTTCAACGGGATTTTGCGCGATCGTGATGTGATCCTGATCGAGTCCCCACGGGACGCTTCACCATGAAAAACCGCCCCGCGCGGAAGGGCGAGGGGCGGCGATTGATATAGCATTGATCTACCCTCTCCGAGCGATTCCGGAGCAGATCGTGGTTTAGCGTTGGTTAATGCACCACAGCCTCATCTGGCTTGGGCCGGTTCGATGGGGCCACGCGGTCGCCCACGATCAACCCATCCGGCCCGGCACTCACCGAGATGTTCGACCCGTCGTGGACATCCCCGGCCAAGATCATTTCGGCCAGTTGGTCCTGCAATGCCCGCTGGATCACCCGCTTCAACGGCCTTGCGCCGAAGACAGGGTCATAGCCCTCATCGGCCAGCCATGTTTGCGCGCTCTCATCCAACGAAAGCTGGATCTTGCGCTCGGCCAGACGCCGCTCAAGACGACCCAACTGGATTTTGACGATCCCGTCCATGTCCTCACGGGTGAGGCGGTCAAAGACGATCATGTCATCCAGACGGTTCAGGAACTCGGGCCGGAAATGCGCCCGCACCGCTTCCATCACGTCGGCTTGCGCTTGGTTCGCATCGGCCCCTTCGGGCAGATGGCTCAGCGCTTGGCTACCAAGGTTTGAGGTCAGCACGATCAACGTCTGCTTGAAATCCACCTGACGCCCCTGACCGTCGGTCAGGATACCATCGTCAAGCACTTGAAGAAGCACGTTAAACACCTCTGGGTGGGCCTTCTCGACCTCGTCGAACAAGATAACCTGATAAGGCCGACGCCGGACCGCTTCGGTCAGAACGCCCCCCTCATCATACCCCACATAGCCCGGAGGCGCCCCGATCAGACGGGCAACGGCGTGTTTCTCCATGAACTCTGACATGTCGATCCGCACCATCGCTTGGTCATCGTCGAACAGATACTCGGCCAGTGCCTTGGTCAGCTCGGTCTTACCCACGCCCGTTGGCCCCAAGAACAGGAAGCTACCCAACGGCCGCCCCTCGTCCTGCAACCCGGCACGCGCCCGGCGGACCGCACGCGACACGGCGCTGACCGCTTGCGTCTGGCCGATCACCCGTTTGCCGAGTTCATCTTCCATACGCAGCAACTTCTCGCGCTCGCCTTCCAGCATCTTGGCCACGGGCACGCCCGTCCAACGCTCCACCACTTCGGCGATCTGCTCGGGAAGCACCGCTTCCTCTACCATCACGTCATCGGGTTGCGCTTCGGCTTGCTCTAGCTGTTTCTCCAACTGCGGGATCACGCCGTAAGACAGCTCCCCCGCTTTACCGAGGTCACCGTTGCGCTTGGCTTGCTCCAACTCTGCACGGGCGTGGTCCAGACGCTCTTTCAGCTCGCGGGCGGATTCAAGTTTATCCCGCTCTGCCTGCCACTTAGCCGTCATCTCTGCCGACTTCTCTTGCAGGCCGCTCAGGTCTTTTTCCAGCGTTTGCAACCGATCTTTGGACGCCACATCGCTTTCCTGCTTCAAGGCTTCCGCCTCGATCTGCATTTGCAGGATCTGGCGGTCCAGCGCGTCCAATTCCTCGGGCTTGCTGTCCACTTCCATCCGCAGACGGCTTGCCGCTTCGTCCATCAGGTCGATGGCCTTATCGGGCAAGAAACGATCCGTGATATAACGGTGCGATAGGGTCGATGCCGCCACAAGGGCGCTGTCGCTGATCCGCACACCGTGGTGGAGTTCATACTTCTCCTTGATACCGCGCAGGATCGACACCGTGTCTTCCACTGTCGGTTCTTCCACCACAAGCGGTTGGAAGCGACGGGCAAGGGCCGCGTCCTTCTCTACATACTTGCGGTATTCATCCAGCGTTGTAGCACCGACGCAGTGCAATTCACCCCGCGCAAGCGCCGGTTTAATCAGGTTCGCCGCATCCATTGCGCCATCGCCTTTGCCCGCGCCGACAAGCGTGTGCATTTCGTCGATGAACAGAATGATCTCACCCGCCGCGGCGGCGATTTCGGTCAGGACGGATTTCAACCGCTCTTCAAACTCACCGCGATACTTCGCACCCGCAATCAAAGCGCCCATGTCCAAGGACATCAGCGTCTTGTTACGCAGGCTTTCGGGCACATCTCCGTTGACGATCCGCAAGGCCAGACCTTCGGCAATCGCGGTTTTACCCACGCCCGGTTCACCAATCAGCACGGGGTTGTTCTTGGTCCGGCGCGATAGCACCTGCATGGCGCGGCGGATTTCTTCGTCGCGACCGATGATGGGGTCAATCTTGCCTTCCCGTGCGGCCTCGGTCAGGTCGCGGGCGTATTTGTTGAGGGCGTCATAATTGTCTTCCGCCGATGCGCTGTCAGCCGAGCGCCCCTTGCGCAGATCATTGATCGCGGCATTGAGGGATTGCGCATTTACGTTGCCCGCATCCAACGCCTCTTTCGCGCCGGATTTGACCATCGCCAAAGCCGTCAGGACACGTTCAACCGGCACAAAGCTGTCGCCAGCTTTGGTGGCGACCTTCTCGGCCTCGTCCAGCACTTTGCCAAGCTGCTTGTCCATATAGACCTGCGCCCCGTCTCCGGTGACGACAGGCAGCTTCGCCAGTTTCGCATCAAGGCTTTCGCGCACCCGTTCGGGGTTGCCGCCCGAGCGGCCAATCAGGTTGGTCGCCAAGCCTTGGTCATCATCCAACAGAGCCTTCAGAAGATGTTCGGGCATCAGTTTTTGGTGGTCTTCGCGTTGCGCAATGGTTTGGGCGGCCTGAAGAAAGCCGCGTGCGCGATCAGTGAACTTTTCTAAGTTCATGGGTCGTTTCTCCTTACATTAAGCGCCCGGATCGCAGCACCCGCTTAAGCGGCATACTGACTGTGGGCCTCGTGCAATTATATGGGAACCGGATGGCGGGTTCGCAACAGGGGAACGATGGCTATCCTTTTCCCCGCGATAACACCCCCGCGTGGCCCCATATCCATAGCAAGAGACGATGTCCCCTTTTCCGTCTCGGGCTGCGCTGCCCTCCCCACACCGGCGCAGCCGACTTAATACGCCGTGGCATTTTCCGCGTGCGTCGGTCCGGGTCGCTGTCTTGGTGTTCGGCGGCCCGGATCATTTACTTGTGATTAAGGGTAAGGGGAACCATATCTCGACATATAGCGTTACCTCCCTACATAGTACCTACAGATGGTGCCCCTCTTGGCCCATTTAGCTGGAGTAATGCTCATGACGACCAATTGCCTTAGCCTCCACCGCGTCGCCTACGACGCTGCTGCCCGCGCCTTCCACGCCGAAGTGCAATATGTGAACGCCACCGGCATTCAGCGCCGGGGCGTCGTTTGGCACGGCCCCCTTACAGCCGAGTTCAAGCGCATTACCGGTGGTTTGCGCGATGCTGCTATAAGCTCGGAAAAACCGGCCTAAGTGGACTTCCCCCCAAGGCCCGTTTAATCAGCGGCAAACTAGGGGGATATGCAGAATGTCGGACGATCGTTTAATCGTGGCACTAGACGTGCCGAACGTAGTGCAAGGCCTCGCGCTGGCCGAGAAACTGGGCGACGCCGTGTCGTTCTATAAAATCGGTCTCGGGATGCTGACCGGCGGCGGGATGGCATTGGCTAATGAGCTGAAGCAAGAACACGGCAAGCGCATTTTCCTTGATATGAAGCTGTTTGATATCAGCGCCACGATCGAAGCCGCCGTGCGCGGGCTGGCGCAATACAACCTCGACTTTCTGACAGTGCATGGGGACCCCCATGTGGTCCGCGCCGCGAAAGAGGGCGCTGCCGGCAGTGACACCAAAATCCTTGCCGTGACCATCCTGACATCTCAGGACCGGGGTGATCTGGACGATTGCCTGATCCGCGACGGCGCTATTCCCGATCTGGTGGTCGAGCGTGCGGGCCGCGCGCTGGAAGCCGGGGCCGATGGTGTCATCTCTTCGCCGCAAGAAGCCGCCATGATCCGCGCCTTGCCTCAGGCCGATGGCCGCCTGATCGTCACGCCGGGCGTGCGGCCACTGGGCTCTGCCTCCGGCGACCAGAAACGCATCGCGACACCGGGCCAAGCGATTGCCGACGGGGCCGACCACATCGTTGTGGGCCGCCCGATCTGGCAACACCAAGACCCCCGCGCCGCGGCGCAGATGGTTCTGTCAGAGCTGTCATGACCCTAACCGTGCGGCGGTATTCTCACCGCCGCCACGTTCTCTGCCGCAAAGCAGATCGCATCGGGCAACCAGAACCGCGCCTCTAGGCTGCGGTGCTGGGTTCCGGCGAAGCCGATCAGGGGCGGCTCCATATTGATCTCTTCCCGGCCCAAGGTGGGATGCGCCATATCCATCAACACGCAAGCCATCGCAGCGATGCCTTCGGGCGTCGCCTCCAGGATCAATTGGTCCGCTTTGGCCGGGGCAAACGCCATGCGATCCGCGTCGTTGCTCCACCCCAAGGCGAAGAACGGGCGGTCCAACTCCTCCACCCGGTGAACCGGGGCCATGTCGCTGCTGGCAAAGGGATGGCGCCAGACCTCTTGTGGCCAATATTCATAGCTGGCGAAGGTGATCGGCGCGGTTTGCTTCAGCTTGTGATCCCGTAGCATCGGCCGCGCGATACGGGCGTAGAACACCTGAACGTGGCTTTCGGGATGGGTCAGGGTCAGCCCCGCCCACTCGCGATCCGACAAGAGCAGATGCATCAACCACAACCCGATGCGGCGGTAGCCCTCGGCATCGGCGACGGCGTTGAAACCGGGGGCCTGATCGACAATCTCGAAGGGCATATCCCCGTCGCCCGCCCACCCAAGGGACCGCTTGAAGCCGGTATCCACCGCAAAGCCATCAAAGACACTGTGGTCGGACAGATTGTCAGGGAAATCAGCGGCCATGAAGATCAGGTCGTCATCAGCCGTCAGCGCCGCCGCCTTTTCAGACAGCGACGCGTATTCATTCAAGTCATTCATTGATGTCGTGATCGAAGTTTTTCACCTGCCCTTGGAAAACGCCCAACCAGCGGCGCAACCCCAGCCAGGCCACCAACGAGCAAAGCGCGAAGACGATTGCCAGGGCGGGGACCGACGTCGGGACGCCCACCAACAACAGCAACGCCACGACGCCCGCGCCGATGCCGAACCCCAACAACACGTAGGACGGCAGCAGGACCTCTCCCACCGCCAGCGCGACCGCGGCCACGCCCCATACCCACCATTGGCTCCAGAGCGGATCCATCACCCACGCCCCTTCAGCATCTGGAACGCCTTGCCAAAGGCATCCACGGCATCAGCGGGCACCACGATGGTGTTGCTGCCTTGGCCAGCGGCGAGGTTGCCGATGGCTTTCACTTGCTCCAGCGCGATGTTGTATTGCACGGCCTCAAGACCACCTTTGGCGATGGCCTCGGCCACAACGCCGGTGGCATAGGCTTCGGCGTCGGCGGTGATCCGGCGGGCTTCGGCCACCTGTTTGGCCTCGTAGAGTTCCGCGTCGGCAGAAAGCTCCACGGCGCGGCGCTGGCCTTCCGCACGGGTCACGGCAGCACGACGCTCACGTTCTGCGTTCAACTGCTGCAACATCGCATCGCGGGTCGCCTGATCAAGGTTCACGTCAAGGATTTCCGCCCGCGTCACCTCGATGCCCCAGTCGTCCACGGCAGATTCGACCTGCTGCTTGATCGAGCTGATCAGGGCAGAGCGGTTCGATTGCACCTCATCAAGGTCCATCTTGCCCATCTCGGCCCGGACGATACCGGCAACCGTGGTGGCAATCGCGCCATCCACATCACGGATACGGTAGACTGTCTTTTCCGGCTCTAGGATGCGGTAGAAGACAGATGTGTCGATCTTCACCAACACGTTGTCTTTGGTAATCGCGTCTTGCTCCGCATTGGGCAACTGACGCTCCAACACCGACACCTTATGGGCAACCCGGTCCAGAAACGGAACGATCAGGTTGATCCCCGGCCCAAGCACCGACTTGAGGCGGCCAAAACGCTCCACCACATATTTTTCGGACTGCGGAACGATCCGAATGCCCAGATAGATACATAGAATAATGAATAGGGCGATTGCGATGGTCAGCACGCCGCCACCACCAAGCCCGCTTAGAATGTCTTCCAGCATGGAGAAAATACCTCTGATTTGATCTTCAGGCTTCATAATATAACGATATGGGGCATTGGCGGCGTTACAGCCAGCCCAAATCGACCTAAGGGAAACCTGCATTTCAGCCGACAAAGGGGCTTTTTATGGCACTTCGCGCCGCAAATCCCGATGATCTCCGGCAGGTCGAGGCCCTTGTTCGTGCGGCCTACACCCCTTGGATTGCCCAGATCAACGCCACCCCCGGCCCGCTGAACGACGACTACGCGGAGGCGATCGCCAATGGCTTGGTACAAGTGTTTGAGGCCGATCGCGGGGTCGAGGCGTTGCTGGTTCTGATCCCTCAACCCGACGCCCTGCTACTCGATAACGTGGCCGTCCACCCGGACGCCCAAGGCAAAGGCCACGGCAAGTATCTGATGGGCGTGGCAGAACAGGCCGCATTGGCCCAAGGGTTTGACCGAATCCGGCTCTATACGCACGAGCGGATGGCCGCCAATATCCGCCTCTATCAACGCCAAGGCTACGCCATTACGCGCCGCGTGACAGAGCGTGGATTGAACCGCGTCTATATGGAGAAACGCCTATCCCAGCCGGATGCGTAAGGGCCCCTTGCCGGGCATCCGCGCAATTTCTCCGCGCACCTCCAACTCCAGCTTCACTGTCACCACGTGCCAGCCGAGTTTTCCCAGGCTCTCCAACTGATCTTCACTTAGCTCGGCCCCCACCGCATCGCGCAGGTCCTTGTTCGCCATCCCCTCTGGCCCCGCTGCGCCCACAATCTTCAAAATCGCCTCGCGCATCAATTCGAACTTCCACGCCGGGATATTGGTGGTCCCGTCGCGCCCTTCCGTCGGCGTACGGCAGGCAACCCTTGGCTCTTGCACCATCTGCTGTCTCCTCCCTTTCCCCGACCCTATCGTTTTTGGCAGGAGCCCGCTTCCCCGATCTTTCGACGCGCCCCGAATGGGCGTATCATCCCCCCATGCCAAGCCTCTGCCGCGATTGCCTAGAAACATTTGACGATGCGCGCCCCCAAGCGCGTCGGTGCCCGGCGTGCCGCTCCCCGCGTGTGGTGACCCACCCGGAACTCTTCGATCTGTCCATCGCCCATATGGATTGCGATGCCTTCTACGCCTCGGTCGAAAAACGCGATAACCCGGAGTTGCGTGACAAGCCTGTCATCATCGGCGGCGGCAAACGCGGCGTGGTCTCCACCGCCTGCTACATCGCCCGGATCAAGGGCGTGCGCTCGGCCATGCCGATGTTCCAAGCCCTGAAACTCTGCCCCGAAGCCGTCGTGGTTCGCGGCCGCATGGAAACCTACGTCGAAGTCTCCAAACAGATTCGCGCCCTGATGGAGGAACTCACCCCCGCCATTGAACCTTTGTCCCTGGATGAGGCCTTTATGGACCTCACCGGCACCGCCCGTGTGCACGGCAAGCCCCCCGCCGCGATGCTGGCGCGCCTCGTCAAACGTATGCGGGAAGAGATCGGGATCACCGGCTCCATCGGCCTGTCCCACAACAAGTTTCTCGCTAAAATTGCCTCCGACCTCGACAAACCCCGGGGCTTCTCGGTGATCGGCGCGGCCCAGACCCAAGACTTCCTGCACGACAAACCCGTGCGCCTGATCTGGGGCATCGGTGCCGTGGGCCAAGCCTCCCTCAACAAGGCCGGCATCCATACCTTCAAGGACCTGCACCGATGGGACCGCCAAGCCCTGCACGACCGTTTCGGCACCATGGGCGAACGGCTCTGGCACCTCGCACGGGGCGAAGATCACCGCCCCGTCAAACGCGACCGGGCGGTGAAAGGCGTCTCAAATGAAACCACCTTCTCCGACGACATCTCAGATACCGACCTGCTCGATGGCCACATCTGGCGCATGGCCGAAAAGGTCTCCGACCGGCTCAAAGCCAAGGAAATCGCCGGGCGCACCGTGACCCTCAAGCTCAAACGCGCCGATTTCAAACTGATCACCCGTCGCGCCACCCTGCCCGATGCGACCCAAACCGCCGACCGCATCTACGCCACCGCGCGCGCCCTCTTCGACCATATGGACCACCCCTCCATAGATTCGCACCGTCCCGGTGTGGGGCCCTACCGCCTTCTGGGCGTCGGCGTCTCGGACCTCGCCCCGCAACACTTGGCCGACCGCGAGGGCAACCTGCTCGACCCGCAAGAAGCCGCCCGCCTCAAGGCCGAACGCGCCACCGATGCCATCCGCAACCGCTTCGGCGCCAACGCCATCCTCAAAGGCCGCGCCCTCCGCTAAACCGCAGCCCATGCCTTCACCTTGGCCATACACCTCCGGGGTAGGCGCTCTTTTCCCCGAAAAGAGCGCCAAGGGGCAGCGCCCCTCCTTCTTAAAAATGAAAATCCGCGTCAGCGGGCAATTCTCTAAAGAATCACTCCGCCGCCAAGGGCACCCGGCCCGGCATCGCGCCAATCACCCGCGCCAGAACCTGCGCGATTGTCTGCTTCATCGCGTCAAAATTCCCGTTGGGCCGCACCATCCGCTCATTCATATAGAGGCTCCGGTCAATCTCGACCTGCACCGCGTGATGGCCCCTCGACGGCCGCCCGTAGCGCTGCGTGATGTAGGCCCCCGCGAACGGCGCATTGCGGCTCACGATCAACCCGGCGTCCAGAAACCCCTGCTCCAACACATCCACCACGTCACCATCAGCCGATGCGCCGAACCGATCACCCAGAACGATCTGCGGGCGAGGGATGCCGGGGCGCGTCACCGCGTCCAAAGCCTCGTGGGGCATGGAGTGGAAATCCAGCAAAACCGCCTGCCCGAACCCTGCCTTCGCCTCACCCATTAACCCGTCCAGCTTGGTATGATAAGGCTCCCAAATCTGGGAAATACGTGCCTCAGCCTCAGCCCTTGTTAGCTTTCCCCGGTAAATCGCGCGTCCGTTGGCCACCACGCGCGGCACCACGCCCAGGCCCGAATTGATCCTTGGCGACTGCGCGCCTCGGGCCACGCCTTCTACAATCGACGGGTCCAACTCATTAGCCGCTCGGTTCAGATCAAGGTAGGCACGGGGCCATTCCGCGGCCAGCAATGGTGCCCCCAATGACGGCGCATCGGCCACTAAACGGTCCACAAACGCATCCTCCGAAGACCGGATCACCCGCTCATCCAGCACCGATGCCGCCAAAAACGTCGGTGCGTAGTAGCGCCCGGAATGGGGCGAGGCGACCACAACAGCACTGGTTGTTTCGCGCGGCAACTCAAGACGATAAGCGGGGTGCATGGGTGCTCCGGCCACAAAAAGACAGCTCTCAGTATAGCTTGAGTTTTTGCCCCTCCAAAAGCCCTTGCGCGTGGGGGGGCAACCTTTTATACGCCCACTCACCCACGCGGTCCCCGCGCCCGGTCTATGTCGTCAGACTAGCCCAAACGGCGCGATCCAAAGGGGTAAGGGCGATTAGCTCAGCGGTAGAGCACTTCGTTGACATCGAAGGGGTCACTGGTTCGATCCCAGTATCGCCCACCAACCGCGACTTTTCTTCTGAAAAGTCTGCGGCGGCTGCATTTTTCTTAGAAAAATGTCAGCTTACCAAGCACGATTTTTCTTGAAAAAATCTGTGCAGCCGAGTTTCGACTTTCTGCAAGAAAGTCTGAAATCGGAAAGACGACAAGGACCATCACGGTCCGCCAAGAATTCACCGGACGCCTCGCGCGTTCAGACCGAAACCAGGCGCAGCTGACGCGCCGCGACGAAGGAGAGACCCATGAAGGTCAAGAACTCACTCCGCTCGCTCAAGAACCGCCACCGCGATTGCCGCGTTGTGCGCCGTAAGGGCCGCGTCTACGTCATCAACAAGACGCAGCGCCGGTTCAAAGCCCGTCAGGGCTAAGGTCATCTGAGCGACCCAGAATTTAAAAAGCCGCCCCTTTCGGGCGGCTTTTTTCTTGGCCAGCCCCTCCGCCAGACTTGCCCCTCCTCCACGCTGTTCCGGCTGCAAACCGCCAAAACCAAGGGGTCAGGTTCTCCGCCATATCCCCACGGCTCCGGCTTCGCTAAAAAGCCTCAAGACACGATCACCGAAAGGCCCGCGCCATGACCCTACGCCCGATTCTCCTTGCTGCCCTTCTGGCCGCGGCTCCTGTGGCTGCCTTGGCGCAAAACGCGCCTGCCTGTGATCCTTCCACCACCTCTTGCCCCAGCCCCACGGCGGGCGGCACAGCGGGTGTGAACGTCGATCCCTAGGCTCTATCGCCCCTCGCGGGCCTGCAATTGTTGCAAGGTATAGCTCTGCGCGATTAGCCCTGCGTCACCGGGGATGAACGCAGGGTCCTGCCCCATACACCCCAACCCGCAGAGCTGCACCGCCACGGCGCGGCGATAATCCACGTACCACAATCGCCCGCCGGGCGTGGCGATATAGCCGTTCACCCCTTCGGCAATGTCGCCGCGCATATCGTCGGTGCTTGGCACTTCGCTATCGGCGCTGCGGTCAAAGCCCGCGTGGGTGTGGAAACTGGCGACGATCTCTACAAAGCGGCGCTCGTCGGCGCGGCTCAGGCAGCCCCAACTATCTCCGCGCGTCACTTCCGTTGCGGTCAATTGGCCGCCGGGCAGGCGCCCGACATAGCCACAATACTCTCGATTTTCGGCGAAGCTGCGCGCTTGCAGTTGCAACAACGCGCCACGGGCGGCGGCCAGTTCAGCGGCATCTTGGGCCGAGGCTTGGCTGGCCGCCAAGGGGATCGTGGCCGCAATCGCTGCGGCCACCAAAGAGGGCAATTTCACTCAACGACTCCGTTCAGTTGCAAGATGCCGCCCACGGTTTCAGCCAGCAGACGCACCACAACGTTCTGGGCGAGATAGCCGGTCACGTCCATCCCCCGCGCTTGCTGGTAACGGCGGATGGCGCGGCGGGTGCGGTCATCGAAACGGCCATCCACTCGCCCCGGCTCCAGTCCCAGAACCTGCAAGCGCTGCTCGATGAGAGAGCGGGTAACAGGCGGCAGGTTCAGCGCTGCTTCGCGGGCCTCCAGTTGCGCGATCTGCTGCGGGGTGAAGCCACCACCGTTGCCGGTAAGCTGGTCAATCCGCCCCTGCGCTTGCTGCCGGAATGCGCCATTGGGGAAGTCGTTCAGGTAGCCACGATAAGCGGGCACGGTATCGTTGCCACGGGCCACGTCCCATGCGGCGCGGTCTCGGGCTTCGGCCTCGGCGCGGGCGGCGCGTTCAATCTCGTCCAGACGCGCTTCGGCCTGCTCGGCGAATAGCCCGTCAGGATAGCGCTCCAGATAGGCCCGCAATCCGCCTTCGGAAACGCCCTGCCCGGTCACTTGCCAATAGGCACGGTCCGCCCGTTCGCGGGCTTCACGCGCCTCTTGCGCGGCCTCTTCCAGCTCTGCGGCGCGAGAAGCAGCTTGCTGCCCCAGCGTGTTGACTTGCTCACCAGTCAGATAACCCGTGACGGAAAACCCACGTGACGACTGCCAGCCGCGGATCGCATTGCGCGTGCCGGTGCCAAAGATTCCGTCGATACCGCGCGTGTCGTATTCCAGGATCGACAGGCTGCGCTGGATTTGCTGGCGCTGGTTGCGGGTCAGGCCCAGGGCTTCCTCCGCCGCGCGGGCGATGGCGGTTGGGTCATTCTCAAAGGCATTGACCCGCGCTTGGGCGTCAGCGGTGTAAAACCCGTGGGGATAGCGCGTCAGGTAGGCGCGGTAAGCGCCCAGTGTATCTAACTCTACCGCCGCGTTCCAAAGGGCGATTTCATCGGCACCGGGCTGCGTCGGGGTTTGCGGAACCGTGGGCGGCTGTTGCGGCCCGGGGGCGGCAGTGGCCGCGGGGAAATACGGCACCGCAGAGGATAGGAACCCAAAGGCCCGCAGGTTGCCCACATCCTGCACCGCCTGTGCCAGATCAGTCCCCTGCACCAGCAAATGCGCCGTGGTGAAGCTGGCCAGATCCGCCGGATCGCCCGCCAGAACGGTCACGCCTTGGGGCGCTTCAATGCGCCCGACGCCCGCCCCAAGGCCGGCGCCCAGATCAATCCTGCGGCGCTCCAGCCCCAGCATCACGATGGATCGGCCCGGCGCGTTGGCGGCAACCTCCATCAGGACCGAAACACTCAGCCCATCGCCCCCCACCGTCGCCAGAGAGGTCTCGTTCGCTTGCGACCCAACCAGCCAACTATCGCTATCGGAGCGGGCGAAATGCCCCACGGCGGCAATCAGTATGCGCTCGTCCTCTCCGGCTTCCAGCAGCCGCGACAGGCCTTCGCGCAGGTCCCTCCCGTCGCCATCGGTCACGGTAATCACGTTGAACCCCGCATCCAACAGCCGCGAGCGGAGCTGCTCCACCGGCTGCGCGTTTCGCAGGTTTTGCGCGTGGCGATAGCTATCGTTCACCATCAACAGCGCCGTATCGGCATGGGCCAGCGGCGCGGTGAAGCTGCCAATCAACGTCGAAACAAGCGCCGCATATAAGGCGTGAGGGCGTAAAAGCATTTGGAACAATCTCCGGTTCAGAATCGTTTAACTGCTGAACGCTACCACGGTCTTGCGCCGTTAACGGATAACGAAACACCCGGAACGGGCCGAAAATGGCCGTCATTCAATAGCAAACGGCGCTGAATTGCCGAAAAACACACGTTGCCGCGATGAGGCCTAGTTTGCACGCCGCAAGCCCCCATCTAATGAAGCGAAACAAACCACTCGCCCTTTAAGGAGGAGCCGACGATGTCCAGACTATCCTTTGCCGCCGCCTCGACCCTGTCCCTCGCCGCAATGCTTCCCGCCGCGCCCGCTTCGGCACAGTTTGAACAGCAAAGCGTGCAGTTCTTTCTGGCGGCCGACAGGAACGGGGATGAGCGGTTAACCTTGGACGAATTTCGCACCTTCATTCGCCTGATGGCCGACGCAGGCGCACCGATGTCGGTGCGTATCGACCGGCTTTCCGCGTTCCGTGTCGCGTTCTCTCGGGTGGACGCCAACGGCGACGGCCTCGCCACGCCCGAGGAACTCCGCGCCGCCGAAAGCCAGAACTGATCGGCCCTCTCAGTCGTAACTGCGCTGGTCATCGATCACCTTGCCATCATTAGGCAAGCTGCCGGGGGCCAGCACCTCAATACTCCCGCTAAGCTTCAAGGTGGCTTTCACCGCCTCGGCCAGCGTTGCCTCATCGGCGCCCGTGCCTTCCACCTGCACATGCATCACGTCTTTCTCGCCCTCCCGGCGCGCAATGACACGGGCTTTCTCCACACCAGTCTTGGCGACCAGATCGGCCACCTGTTCAGGGCGCACAAACATGCCCTTGATCTTCGTCGTCTGGTCGGCGCGTCCCATCCAACCCTTGATCCGCTTGTTGGTTCGCCCGCAGGGGCTCTGCCCCGCCATGAAGGCGCTCAGATCGCCGGTGGCAAAACGGATCAGCGGGTAGTCGGGGTTAAGAGAGGTGACCACGACCTCCCCCACTTCGCCCTCTGCCACTGGATCTCCGGTGCCGGGGCGGACGATCTCCACGATCACCCCCTCGTCAAGGATCATTCCCTCCATCGCCGCGCTCTCATAGGCGATGTTGCCCAGATCCGCCGTCGCATAGCATTGCAAACAAGCAATCCCCCGATCCGCATACTCCTGCCGTAGCGACGGGAACAACGCCCCCCCGCCCACTGCCGCGCGGGTGAATTTCAGGGTCTCGCCCATCTCCTCGGCTTTATCGAGGATCACCTTCAGGTAATCCGGCGTGCCCGCATAGGCGGTGCAGCCGATGTCCTTGGCGGCGCGCACCTGAAGCTCGGTCTGTCCCACGCCCGCGGGCAGGACGGCGGCGCCCACGGCCCTTGCGCCACTTTCAAAGATCATCCCCGCCGGGGTTAGATGATAGCCAAAACAGTTCTGGACGATGTCCCCCTGTCCGATCCCCGCCGCGTGCAGGAAACGCCCCATCCGCCACCAATCGTGGCTGACGCCTCCGGGCTCATAAATCGGGCCGGGGGATTGGAACACATGGGCCACATTGCTGACCGCCATGCCGCCGAATGGCGGGTTCTCGGCCTGCCATGCCACCAGATCGGACTTCCGCAAAACCGGCAGGCTCGCCAGTTCATCCAACGAGGCCAACGCGCCGCCGGCTGCCAGGCAGCTGCCCTCAGCCTCGCGCACCTTGGCCAATTGCGCGTTCACGGCGACCAATTGCTCTGCCTCTCGCAGGTCTGCGCTGCGCGTCTCTAGCGTATCGAAATGCGGCTGGCTCTTGTCTAGCATTTCCTTGGTCCTTTCACGCGCACCCTCGGGCGATCACATCTGTTCGGCAAAATGGCAGTCGGTGTCTGGCGCAGTACGCCTGCGCCCATCGGCTCAGCTCAGCCAACGCTTGCGGCGACGGTACGACCGGACATCGCGGAACGACTTGCGGCCATCATCCGACATGCCAAGGTAGAACTCCTTCACGTCCGGGTTCTCTCTCAACTCCGCCGCAGGGCCATCCATCACCACGCGGCCGCTCTCCAGAATATAGCCGTAGTGGGCAAACCTCAGCGCCACGTTGGTGTTCTGCTCGGCCAGAAGGAAGGTCACGCCCTGCTCTTCGTTCAAGCGCTTCACGATGCCGAAAATCTGCTCCACCAATTGCGGGGCAAGACCCATGCTCGGCTCGTCCAACAAGATCGTCTCGGGCCTCGACATCAACGCGCGGCCAATCGCACACATCTGCTGCTCACCGCCCGATGTATATCCGGCCAGCGACGTGCGACGCTCCTTCAGACGCGGGAAATACTCATAAACAAGGTCCAAATCCGCCGCGACCGCCCCGCGCCCATCCTTGCGCGTATAGCTGCCCGTCAGCAGGTTTTCCTCAACCGTCAAATGCTCAAAGCAATGGCGCCCTTCCATGACCTGGATCACGCCCCGCTCCACCAGATCCGAGGGGTTCAGGTCCTGCACCTTCTCTCCGCGATACGAAATCGCGCCCTTGGTGACCTCCCCGCGCTCGGAATGCAGCAGGTTCGAAATCGCCTTCAACGTCGTTGTCTTGCCCGCGCCATTGCCCCCCAAAAGCGCGGTGATCCCGCCCTTGGGCACCTTCAACGACACGCCCTTCAGCACGAGGATCACGTGGTTGTAGATCACCTCAATATTGTTGACCTCCAACAGCGTCTCCGCCTGTGCATCAACATCAGTCACCTGATCCAACATCCCGCTCGTCCTTGTCCCATCGGATGCGCGCGGCGGCCTTTCTGGGCACCACCCGCTCCTTCATCTTGGCAAATACAACTCAATTCCGACGGCGACCCAAAGCGCCGCCGCCGGAGTTTTCAGATCAGCTCTCGCCGCACTGAGACGCGATATCGTTCTCAGCCGCATATTGCGCGGAATCTTCCACGATCAGCGGATCAATGACGCTATCATCGGGGGCGATAAAGTCAGTCAGCGTGACCCACTGGGAGCCGTCCCACTGCTGCATAATCGCCATGCCGCTGCCACCGTGGTTCTCGCAAGAAACCGAGAACTCAGGCCCAATACCGGGCATGCCCAGTTCTTCCATACGCGCGCTGGTGATGTTCAGCGCTTCCATGCCGTCGCGCATCATCGACGCATCGATGTCGGCCACACCGTGGATTTCCTGCGCCGTGGCCGCCGCTTCGGCTGCCAACATCGCCGCATACATGCCACGCGTATAAAGCACGTTGCCCAGGTTGCTGCCGTCGCCCGCGTTCAGACCGGCGTCGATCACCATCTCCTGAATTTCAGCAAACACAGGCATATCGCCCAAACGGTTCATGTTCAGGGAACGGTAGCCCGCGGCATCTGCGCCCGCAGATTCAACGTCATGATCGGCACCGGCCCACCAGTTACCGATAAAGTTCTCCATCGGGTAGCGTGTGTTGATGGCTTCCTGAATGGCAACCTGGTTCATCACGCCCCAGCCCCACATCACGACGTAATCAGGACGCTCCCGGCGGATTTGCAGCCACTGGTTGCCCTGCTCTTGGCCCGGGTGATCCACGGCCAGCTGAGTCAGTTCAAATCCGTGCAGTGCGCTCAACTCTTCCAAGGTGCGGATCGGTTCCCGACCATAGGCCGAGTTATGATAGAGCAGCGCGATGGTCTGCCCCTCAAGATTGCCGTCGTTCTCTGTCAACAGTTGGTTCACGATCACAGACGCCGCATCCCAGTAGTTGCCGGGGTAGTTGAACACATGGCTGAAGACGTCGCCGTTGGCGGCAGAGGTCCGGCCGTAGCCCATCGTGTGAAGCGGAATGCCATCCGCCGTCGCGCGCGGGATCAACTGGTAGGTGATGCCCGTGGACAGCGGCTGATACACCAACGCGCCATCGTCGCGGGTGCTCTCGTAGCACTCAACGCCGCGCTCGGTGTTATAGGCCGTCTCGCATTCCTCGACGCGGGTCATCACGCCGCCGATGCCGCCATCGCGTTGGTTCAGCAACGTCATGTAATCCTGATACCCATCCGAGAACGGGATCCCGCCCGCCGCATAAGGCCCGGTGCGATAGCTGAGGTCGGGGAACATAAGATCCGCCATCGCGGGTGTGCCCGCCACCATCGCGCTTGTCAGCGCCAGCATTGTCAGTTTCTTCATCGGTCATTTCCTCCCATGGATTTCATCCGATTATGCAAATCCCCTAGCCTCCCAGCTTTGGGGTCGTCGATGGCTGTTCCCTGATAGCGCCCCCCGAAAGAGGCGACTGCTCAATGGGGGAACGGCCACAATCTCAATTTCTCTTTCGCCAGCGCCCAAAGACGCGCCAATCCGTGTGGCTCTACGATCAGGAAAAACATGATCAGCCCGCCCACGATGACAAATTCGAAGTGCGTAGCCAGCGCCGTGTCCCATCCCAACGCGCCGGACATGAAGTTGCGCAGCATCACCGGCAAGATCACCATAAACGCCGCGCCCGCAAAGCTGCCGAAGATGCTGCCAAGCCCGCCAATGATAATCATGAACAACACAAGGAAGCTCTTGTTGATGCCAAAGGCCTCGCCCACTTCCACCGCGCCCAGATAGATCGTGAACAACAGCGCCCCCGAAATACCCACGTAGAATGACGACACCGCAAAGGCCGTCAACTTCGCCTTCAGCGGATTCACCCCAATGATCTCTGCCGCGATATCCATATCCCGGATCGCCATCCACTGCCGCCCGACGGACCCGCGCGTCAGGTTGCGGGCCACCCATGCCAAAACGAAGGCGAACAGGAAGCAGAACATATACTTCGCCCAGCTCTCGGCATTTGGCCCGGTCACGGCGATGTTGGTGAAGTAAAAGAAATCTCGCTCAGGCGCGGAAATCTGCCCCGAGGCCGAGTAGTTGTAGAACCACGGCACCTTGTTGAACAGCCACACCAGAAAGAACTGCGCCGCTAGGGTCGCCACCGCCAGATAGAACCCCTTGATCCGCAGGGACGGCAGGCCAAACGCCACGCCGACCATCGCCGTCATAACGCCCGACAACAACACGACGGAAATCATGTCGAGCCCCGGAAACGCCGTCATCAGCTTGTAGGACGTATAGGCCCCCACCGCCATGAACCCGCCGGTGCCCAGCGATACCTGCCCGCAATAGCCCGTCAGAATGTTCAGCCCAATCGCCGCGATCGAATAGATCAGGAACGGGATCAGGATCGAGTTCGCCCAGTAATCGTTCAGGATGAACGGAATAACCAAGGCCCCGACAACCAACACAAAGTAGTAACGATAGCGATCAAACAGGATCGGAAACGTCTGGTTGTCTTCGCTGTAGGACGTTTTGAAATCGCCCGCTTCCCGGTAAAACATGCCTCAGACCCTCTCGATGATTTTTTCGCCAAACAGGCCCTGTGGCCGGAAGACGAGGAACAAAAGCGCCAACACATAGGCAAACCAGTTTTCCGTGGCCCCGCCGATCATCGGACCGACCGAGAATTCAAACAGCGCCTCTCCGACGCCAATGATAAGCCCGCCGACAATCGCGCCGGGGATCGACGTGAAGCCGCCCAGCATCAGCACCGGCAACGCCTTCAGCGCGATCAAGCTAAGCGAGAACTGCACGCCAGATTTGCTGCCCCACATGATCCCCGCCACCAGCGCGACGATGCCCGCCAGCGACCAGACCAGAACCCACACGTAGTTGAGCGAGATGCCAACGCTCAGCGCCGCTTGGTGATCGTCCGCCACCGCCCGCATCGCCCGGCCATTCTTGGTGTATTGCGAATAGGCAATCAGCCCCATCACAAGAATCGCGGCGATCAGCGTGGCGGCCATATCAAGGTTGTCGATGAAGAAGCCGTAGCCAAAAATCTCGAATGTGGTGATGTCGATCCAATCGTTGATCCCCTGCGGCAGCCCCACGTCGAGGTTGCGAATCTCGCTCCCCCACATCAGGTCGCTCACGCCTTCAAGGAAGTAGGCCAAACCGATGGTCGCCATGAACAGAATGATCGGCTCTTGGCCCACCAGATGTTTGAACACGAAGCGCTGCACCAGATAGGCGAAGGCGATCATCACCACGACCGTTAACAAAATCGCGCCCAGTGCGGGCACATGCCAGCCGAAGTGGTGGATGTCGGTGCCGAAGATCTCGTTAATCAGATGCGCGAAAGGCACCCTGCCGTCCTGAATGCCCACCAGCGTCATCGCCGCAAACAGCGCCATGACCCCTTGGGCATAGTTGAAGATGCCGGACGCCTTGAAGATCAAGACGAACCCCAGCGCCACCAGCGCATACATCACCCCGGTCATCAGCCCGTTGAGCGTGACTTCCATCGCAAAAATTAACTGGTCAGGCATGTCTCAGCTCTCCAAATTCGTTTCAATGACGGTCAGATGCATTGGCGTGGCTTCCCGGTCGATTTCGATCTCTAGGCGCGGCTCTCGCAGCGTCGTCGTTTGAAGGGTGTAGGGTTCTCGGTCGATGCGAATGTAATCGCCCGACGCAACCGCCGCTTCGGCCCAGGGCGCGACTTCCGCCTCAATCGGGCCGTTGATGGCGCAATATTGGACGACCGCACCGGGCAAGGCCCGTTGCAACTCCCATGCCGCGTCGTCCGGGCGCCATGTCTCCCACGCCGCGCGGTGCGGGACGCGGGTCAGCCCGGTCACATCGGTTTCGCGGACCTCCAGCATCGGCGTCAGGCAACGGGCTTGGAACGCCTCGAAGCCGCCTTCAATCTGCGCCGAGGCCGGGGCCGCCAGCGCCAACGCGGCGACAGCCGCCGTATGCACGAAATGTGCGCCCCGTGTGTACAGAATGTGTACAGCCGATTCAGTCATGGGCCACGCCCAGATACGCGTCGATCACTTCTTGGTTGTTGCGCACCTCATCGGGCGTGCCGTCACCGATCTTTTTGCCGTAATCCATCACCACGACGCGGTCGGAAAGGTCCATCACCACGCCCATGTCATGCTCGATCAAAACGATGGTGGTGCCGAACTCATCATTCACGTCGAGGATGAAGCGCGACATGTCTTCTTTCTCCTCCACGTTCATGCCCGCCATAGGCTCGTCCAACAGCAGAATCTGTGGCTCTGCGGCCAAGGCGCGGGCCAGTTCGACGCGCTTTTTCAGGCCATAGGGCAAGCGGCCAACGGGCGTTTTGCGGATCGCTTGAATCTCAAGAAAATCAATAACTTCTTCAACCTTCGCGCGGTTCGCAACCTCTTCCTTCTCGGCCTTTCCCCACCACTTCGCTTGGCTCAAAAGGCCCGCGTTCATGTGATTCAAACGCCCGGTCATGACGTTGTCGAGAACGCTCATCCCCTCAAACAAAGCGATGTTCTGAAACGTGCGCGCGATGCCTTGGCGGGCCACTTGATAGGGCCGCATCGAGGGCCGCTGCGCCCCGCGATACATCACTTGCCCCTCTTGCGGATGATAGAAGCCGCTGATGACGTTCAGCATCGAAGATTTCCCCGCCCCGTTCGGCCCGATGATGGCCCGAATCTCGCCTTCGCGCACATCGAACGAGATGTTCTTGATCGCCTCAACCCCCCCAAATCTAAGGGTAATTTCGCGCATCTCCAAAACCACAGGCCCAATCTTGCGCCCATCTGCGGTCACGTGACCTTCTGCCTGATCAAGCATTCTTCAAATCTCCGACCCTGTGGGATGGTGGGTGGGGCGTCGTGCGTTCAGCACGCGCGTTTTGCGCAGCAAACCCACCCATCATTCCGCCGCCATTTGGGCGTTGCCCACGTTAACTGTCGCCGCATCAATGATCTGCAAAGTGGCCGTGATTTTGCCCTTCCGGCCATCCTCATAAGTCACTTCCGTTTCAGTGTATTGCTCTGTTTTTCCACCATAAAGCGCGTCCAGAAGGTCCGCGAACTTCTCTTCCACGATCCGTCTACGCACCTTGCGTGTACGGGTCATTTCCCCGTCATCGGCGTCCAATTCCTTGTGCAACACAAGGAACCTAGAGACCTGGCAATGGGCCAGCATCGGGTCTTCGGCGACCGATTTGTTAACCGCTTCCACATGCCCCTTGAGCGAGGCCAGAACCTGCGGATGCCCCGCCAATTCCTGATAAGACGCATAAGCGATATTGTTGCGCTCGGCCCAGTTGCCCACGGCGCTCAGATCGATGTTGATGAAAGCGGTGCAGAACTCCTTTTCCGCCCCAAAAACAACGGCTTCCAGAATATCGGGGTAGAACTTCAGCTTGTTCTCCACAAACTTCGGCGCAAACAGTCCGCCCTGGGCCATTTTGCCCACGTCCTTGGCCCGGTCGAGGATACGCAGATGCCCCGAGCCTTCTTCGATAAAGCCCGCGTCGCCGGTCGCGACCCAGCCTTCGGGGTCTTTGGTCGAGGCGGTGCTTTCGGGGTTCTTGTAGTATTCCACAAACGTGCCCGGAGAACGATAAAACACCTCTCCATTCTCGCCGATCTTCAGTTCAACTCCCGGCGACGGCACACCAACCGTATCGGGACGCACTTCGCTATCGGGTTGCTGGGTGATGAACACGCTGGCTTCGGTCTGGCCGTAAAGCTGCTTCAGGTTGATGCCCAAAGCTCTATAAAAATCAAAGATTTCCGGGCCGATGGCTTCGCCCGCAGTGTAACCCACGCGCACCCGGCTCATGCCCAGAGTGTTCTTGAGCGGCCCGATCACCAGAAGGTTGTCCATCGCGTAGGCCAGCTTATCTGCACCGCTCACGGGTTTGCCGTCCAGGATCTTTGGACCCGTTTCCTTGGCGCGTGCCATGGCCCGGTCAAACAGGCGCTTCTTGAAGCGGCCCGCGTCTTCCATACGGATCATCACGCTGGTCAGCAGCGTCTCGAACACGCGCGGCGGGGCGAAGAAATAGGTTGGCCCAATCTCGCGCAGGTCGGTCATCATCGTTTCCGCGCTTTCGGGGCAGTTGACGCAGAAGCCCGTCCAATAGGCCTGCCCGATGGAGAAGATGAAATCCCCCACCCAAGCCATTGGAAGATAGGCCAAAACCTCATCCTCCATCCGCAGGTCGTCGAATTCACACGACGCTTTGGAGGTCTCGATTATGTTGCGGTTTGACAGAACCACGCCCTTGGGCTTGCCCGTGGTGCCCGAGGTATAAAGCATCACACAGGTGCTGTCGTAGGTCAGTTCGGCCTCGCGGGCCTGCAATTCTGGCAGCAAACGCTGACGCTCGGCGCGGCCTTCGGCCTGCACATCTTCCAGCGCGTTCATCATGGTTTGGTCGTATTTGCGCATCCCGCGTCGGTCCACGTAGATGATCTGCTCGATCCCTTGCAGGGTCTCCTGCGCCTCGATCACCTTATCGACTTGTTCTTGGTCGCCCCCAATCACGAAGCGGGCACCGCAGTGCTCCAACACGTAAGTCATCTCTTCCGCGACGGCGTCTTGATACAGGGGCACCGGCACGCCGCCGGCCATTTCAACGGCAACGATGGACCAATACAATGCAGGGCGGTTCCGGCCAATGATGGCGACATAGTCGCCCCGGTTCAGGCCAAGGCCGATCAACCCAAGGGACAGCGCCTCGATCTCTTCCAGCGCTTGGCTCCAGGTCCAGCTTTGCCAGATGCCGTATTCTTTTTCGCGGTACGCCGCACGGCCCGCGAATTCAGCCGCATTGCGGCGCAGAAGCGCAGGCACGGATTGCAGCGCGCCTGTCGACGGTTTTGTATCAGCCAAACTATCCTCCCTTCGCCGACCCTCCCGGTCGACGTGTGCCCAGTGCGCCCTCTGACGTGGAGCGCTACGCAAGCAGCACCACCGTGCCACATCAGGGTTGGCGGTCAAGAGTTACGTGACTTTGTCGCAATCCTTTCAAATTGTAACAGCGCCTCGGGCGGCCTTGGCGGCAGCGCTTTGGACCGCTAGCCATAGGGTCATGGCACGTGATCGAAATACGGAATCTTTTACCCGCGCAGGTCTGAACCTGATCCAACAGGCCTTGTCGATTTACGACGCGGATCTGCGGCTGGCCGTGTGCAATCGCCCGTTTCAAGAGATGTTCGGCTTGCCGCCCCACCTCGTCACCCCCGGCGCTCGTTTTGATGAAACGATCACCTATCTGGTGCGCCAAGGCGAATACGGAGAGGTCGATGATGTAGAGGCTTTCGTGCAAGTCCGCGTCGATCAGGCTTTGGCGTTTCTGCCCCACTACGTGGAACGGGTCCGCGCCAATGGGCGGGCGATCAGCATCGAAGGCTCCCCCTTGCCCGATGGCGGATGGGTCGCGGTTTATACCGATATCACCGCCACCAAACGGCAGGAAATGCTGCTTCGGTCCCGGTCCGAGGAACTGTCGGATCAAGTCCTGACCCACACCGAGGAACTGGCGTTAACCAACCGCCACCTCGCCGCCACCATCAGCCAGTTGCAAGAGGCCAAAGCCGCCCTGACCGAGATGGAGGCGCGCACACGTCTGGTCACGGAAATGACCCCCGCCCATATCGGCCATCTTGATGCGAGCGGGAAATACACCTTCACCAACAACCGCTTGTCTGCGGTTTTGCCGGGGCGGGCTAACGATATAATCGGGAATTCGTTTGAGCAGGCCTTGGGCGCCGAGGCCGCAGCCATCCTGCGCCCTTCCCTTGCGCGCGCCATTGGCGGCGATCCTTCAGTGCTGGAATTCACCGACCCGGCCTCGGGCCGCCGTATCCGCACGGCCTTTACCCCCGATGAACAGGCCGATGGCGGTGTTTACCTGCTCTCCACCGATGTGACCGAGGAAACCCAGGCACGCACCGCGTTGGAACAGACCCACAAGCGCGAACTCGCGGTGCAATTGACCAGCGGTCTTGCCCATGACTTTGCCAATCTGCTGACAATCATCCTTGGCCTGCAAGCGCGGCTGGAAAAACTTCCCCTGCCCCACGGCGCCCATGAATTGACCGGGGCCACCCGCATGGCGGTGCGGCGGGGCGGGTTGTTGCTGGACAAGATCGCCAACATGACCGGCGCGCGGGACGTGCGAGCCGCCCCCGTTGTGGTGCAGGATTTTCTGGACAGCTTCACCCCTCTGGCCGAAGCGACGCTGCCCGATGGGGTGACGATTTCGGTCACGAATGATCTTTCCCTCCCGGCGCTGATGTTGGATGCAGGCAGTTTGCAGGATGGCTTGCTGAACCTTGTGCTGAACGCCCGCGATGGGATTGGCACCGCGCCTGGCCACATCGCGCTAGAGGTATGCAGCGTGCTGGATACTTGGCTGGAAATCACCGTCAGCGACACCGGGCGCGGCTTTTCAGAAGACGCGTTGGAACAGGCGCTGAACCCGTTTTTCACCACAAAGGGGGATGAGGGGTCGGGCCTTGGCCTGACGATGGTCTATGATCTGGTGAAGCTGGCAGGCGGCACCTTGCGGCTTTCGAACTCGGACGATGGAGCCTGTGTGACCCTGCGCCTGCCCCTGCGCCCCGCCGAGGCCGAGGCGCGTCCCCGACTGATCCTTCTGGTCGATGACATCCCCGACATCCGCACCCATGTCCGCGATTTGCTAACGGACTTGGGCCACCAAGTGATCGAGGCCGCTTCGGCGGAAGAGGCTGATACCTTGGCCGATCTGCCCGGCCTTGATTGGGTGCTGTCTGATATCAACCTTGGGGGCACCGATGGCGTCGCCTTGCTGCGGTCTATCTCAAGTCGTCAACCGGCGCTGAAACTGGCCTTGATGACCTCGCTCCCGCCAGAAGATCCGCGCTATTGTGCCGGGGCAGATCACTGGCCCGTTCTGCGCAAACCGCTCGATTCCGCCGCGTTGACGCATCTATTGGCCTTGGAGGCCCCGCAATGACCGAGCCCCTCGTTTCCATCCTTGATGATGAACCGCAAATCCGCGCGATGCTGTCGGAAGCCCTGCAAGACGCAGGCTTTCGCACCGCCACCTTCGCCCGCGCCACCGAGTTTGAGGCCGCTCTGCGCCACACAACCCCCGATGTCTGCCTTGTGGATCTGGGCCTGCCGGACCGCGATGGTCTTGCTGTGGTCCACCGTCTGGCGCTGGAATCAGGGGCGGCGATTATCATCATCTCGGGCCGCGCTCAGGTGCAGGACCGGGTGACGGGGCTGGAGTTGGGGGCCGATGATTACATCATCAAACCGTTTGATCCCGCCGAGGTGATCGCCCGCGTCCGCGCCCGCCTACGCAGCCCCAAAGCGCCCGACCGCGCCCAGAACACGGCGCGTTTCAACGGCTGGACGGCACAGTTTGAAAGCTATGTGCTGACCGATGAAAGCGGTGCGGAAACCACGTTCTCTCATGCGGAAGGAGAGGTGCTGCGCCTGTTCCTCAACGCGCCCAAGCGGTTGATCTCCAGGCAACAAATGCAGGAAAGCCTCGGCGGCGCGGCAGGCGATAGCTTCGACCGGGCCATGGATGTGCGGATCTCACGGCTGCGCACGAAACTGGGCGAAGACCCCAAGAACCCCCGTCTGATCAAGACGATCTACGGGGCGGGCTACATCTTCCTTGGCGATGTAAGCTGGTCCTAGCGCGAGTGCAAAACGCCTGTTAGCGTTGCGCCTATGGATATGATCGCACTCTCGTTCTACGCGGCCATTTGCGGCTTGCTGTCCCTTGCGGCCCCCGCCTTTGGCACGCCCGGTATCCGCCTTGCGGTTGGCGCGGGCGTCGGCATTGCCGCCGCAGCGGCTCTGCCCTTCATTCGCAGCACGGTGGGGTACTGATGCATCTTTGGGTTCGCGCGGAAGAACGCGCCAATGAACGCCGCGTGGGGATCACGCCCGCAGGTGTCGCCCGGCTGATGGCCGAGGGCATGCGGGTCACCGTAGAAGACAGCCCCACCCGCGTCCTGCCGATTGACGGCTACCGCCAGACGGGCGCGGCGATTGCACCTGCCGGGTCGTGGCGTGATGCGCCAGACGATGCGGTTATCTTCGGCCTGAAAGAGCTGCCCTTCGATACCGGGCCTTTGCGACATCGCCACATTCTGTTCGGCCATGCCTTCAAGGGCCAAGCCGATGGGCTGGACCTTCTGGCGCGGTTCAAGGCGGGCGGCGGCGGCCTATATGATCTGGAGTATCTGGTCGATGATCGGCAACGCCGGGTTGCGGCTTTCGGCTATTGGGCGGGCTTTGTGGGCGCCGCCCTCAGCGTGGCGGCATGGGCCGCGCAACATGGCAGCAAGGCTGTGGGCCCCGTCACCACATGGGAAAATCAGCAAGATTTGGTGGCCGATATCCAAGACCGCCTTGCTGCCACCAACGCACCCACCCCAACAGCCCTTATCATCGGCGCGTTGGGGCGCACCGGAACAGGCGCCACGGCGTTCCTGTCCCAGATTGGCGTCACACCTACCGCTTGGGACATGGCAGAGACTGCCCACGG
The DNA here is from genome assembly GCA_025141835.1 of Rhodobacteraceae bacterium M385. Lineage (NCBI taxonomy): Bacteria > Pseudomonadati > Pseudomonadota > Alphaproteobacteria > Rhodobacterales > Paracoccaceae > Rhodobacteraceae bacterium M385. The sequence goes on from CP081102.1 coordinate 3,720,687, forward strand.
CGGCCCCTTCCCCGAGGTATTGGCCCACAATATCTTCCTCAACTGCATTCTGGCGATGGAAGGCGTACCCGTATTTGTGCCTGCCGATGCCGCCCAAGCACCCCGCGCCCTGCGGGTGATTGGCGATATCGCCTGTGATCCGAGTTCGGATTTTTCTCCCGTGAAGGTCTATGACCGCGTCACCACATGGGCAGAGCCAATTCTTCGGGTCGTGCAAGAGCCGCCCCTCGACGTGATGGCGATTGATAACCTGCCCTCACTTCTGCCGCTGGAAAGCTCCGAAGATTTCGCAGACCAGCTCCTGCCCCACCTGCAAGCGTTGCCCCGCATTAACCAAGGCGTTTGGGCCCGCGCCCATGAAACCTACCGCACCGCGCTTGCTACGCTGTAGGCCGCTACTGAACCTTTCGCCAAGAAAGAGTGATCCACTCTAGGCGCTGCGCCGTAACATGCATAAGCTGTTTACGAGCGACCACTATGTTTGAGCGCTGGTCTTGCGAAGGACGCCAAGTAAGGCGTGCCTCAACGGATACACCGCGTGGAATGATCGTGACGGCAAAAGAACCCTCTCCCGCGTATTGGGCCGCCAAAGTGGCAGCTATTGCGCAGAACCAAGATCAAGATGCCTTTGCCGAGGTCTTTCGGCATTTCGCCCCTCGGGTGAAGGCGTTTCTGATCAAATCCGGGGCTGATCCCAGCCTTGCCGAGGATTGTATGCAGGACGTCATGGCCACCCTTTGGCGCAAGGCTCATATGTTCGACCCGTCGCGCGCCTCTGTGGCGACGTGGATCTTTACGATTGCCCGAAACCGCAAGATTGACCTGTTGCGTCGGTCCGCTCGCCCTGACCCGGAAGAGCTTCCTTGGGGCCCCGACCAGCCGCCCGATCAGGCCGATGTGATCGCTTTCCAACAAGATAGCGCACGCCTTGCCCAAGCGCTGGAAGACCTGCCGGACAAGCAACGCATTCTGATACGCCGGGCCTATTTCGGCGATCTTTCCCACGCAGAGATTTCACTAGAAACGGGCCTGCCCCTTGGCACGATCAAGTCGCGAATTAGGTTAGCGCTTGAACGGCTCCGACACGCGATGAACTGAAACAAACCGAAATTTGATACCTTGATGACAGATATTCACCACTCCGCCCCTGACGACGTGCTGATGGGCTACGCGACCGGAACATTGGCGAAAGCCTTTGATCTGGTGCTGGCAACGCATGTCTCGCTCAGCGATGACGCGCGGGCCCGGTTGGAGACGTTCGAAGCCCTGGGTGGTGCCGTGTTGGACGATATGGACGCCGAAGATCTGGAGGCCGCCCCCGTTGATGAGGTCAGCTTCGAGCAGACAATGGCGAAGATCCTCGGTGGCCCTCTGTCCGATCGCAAGACACCCACAACCGCGATCGCTGGCACCTTTCCTAGGCCGCTGCAAATCGTCGTGGGTGGCGATGAAGACGCCGTGCAATGGCGGTCCCTTGGGGGCGGCGTGAAACAATGCGTGCTGCATTCCGACGACAACGGCACCGCCCGCCTGTTGCTGATCCCCGCAGGCCGCGCCATGCCTGTGCACAGCCACAACGGAGCCGAAATGACGCTGGTCCTGAAAGGTGCGTTTCGCGATGAGGGCGGCGTGTTTGCCCGAGGCGACCTAGAGGTCGCCGACACCCAAGTCACCCACCAACCCATCGCCGACCCCGGCGAGGATTGCATCTGCCTTGTTGCCACCGACGCAAAGCTGAAGTTCCAAAGCCTCCTGCCCCGCCTGGCGCAGCCCTTCATCGGGATCTGACACGCGGCCGACGGGCACCTTTGCGCCGGGCATTCCCCTTGCTATTACTCGCCATGCGCCGCGATATCCAGACGCGTATTAAAGCACTCGATTTCGCGCCTGCGGGAAGGGGAACAACAGATGTCCGCAATCCAAATCATCTTTCTCAGCCTCCAGGGCCTCATTTTCGTCGCTTGGGCCTTCATGATGTTCCGCACCCTCTTCCGCTTTCGCCGCCGTAGCGTCGATCAAACAGGGCTGATGTTCCCCTCAACCAGCAACTTCATCACCCAAGCGAAATACTGGCTCTCCAGCCCCAAAGACCGGGTGGAACGCCATATCTTGCTTGCCCTGACCATCGCGCTTATTGCCCTGAATCTCCTCTTTTACCTTACAGCGCGGTAGCTCCCTTGAACCCCACCTTCACCTATGCGCCGCCCGACACCCCGCTGGATATCATCCACGAAGATCACGAGCTGCTGCTGGTCAACAAACCCTCAGGCCTCCTCTCTGTCCCCGGCAAGGGAGAGCATCTGGCCGATTGCCTGATCTCTCGCCTGCAAGCAGCCTTCCCCGAAACGCTCCTCGTGCATCGCTTGGATATGGACACCTCCGGCGTCATGGTCTTCGCCCGCACGCCCCACGCGCAACGCCACCTCGGCCTGCAATTCGAGAAACGCCATACCAAGAAAACCTACGTCGCCCGCGTATGGGGCGAAGTCGCCGAGAAAGAGGGTCACATCGACCTCCCCCTCATCGTCGATTGGCCCAATCGCCCCCTGCAACATGTGAACTATGAAACTGGCAAACCCGCCCAAACCGATTGGCGGCGGATGCGGCTGGAAGACGGCGGCACCACGCGCATGCGGCTATACCCGAAAACCGGGCGTTCCCACCAACTCCGCGTCCATATGTTGGAAATCGGCCACCCCATTCTGGGCGATCCGTTTTACGCCACAGGCCCGGCCCGCGACTTCCCGCGCCTGATGCTCCACGCCGAAAGCCTGAAACTACGCCACCCCGATGGCGGCATCGGCATGACTTTCCGCGCCAAGGTCCCGTTCTAAACGTAACGCCCTGATTTCACCTTGGCCTTACACCTCCCGCCGGAGGCTCCCTCGCCCGCAACACGCACAAGCGCCCGCGTTTCCACCCCGCGGGAGGGTGGGAGGGGCGACGCTCGCATTTTGCCCCGCAAAATCGCGGGCCAGCGTCTCCCCCCTCAGTCAGGGTCATCCCCAGCCGGAAATCGCCTTGGTCTCCAGGAACTCGTGCAGGCCAAATCGCCCGCCCTCGCGTCCGTTGCCCGACTGCTTGTACCCCCCGAAAGGAGAGCCCTGCGCAAAGCCCTGACCATTTCCCTCAACCATGCCCGAGCGCAGCTGACGCCCGACCCGACGCAATTTCTCAACATCGCCCGTCTGCACATAGTTGGTCAGGCCGTAGTCGGTGTCATTGGCAATCGCCACAGCCTCTTCCTCGCTGTCAAACGGCATGATCGACAGCACCGGCCCGAAAATCTCTTCGCGGTAGATCGTCATGTCCGGCGTGACATCGGCAAACACCGTGGGGCGGATGTAGTAGCCCCGGTTCAGGTTCTCTGGCCGCCCCGTGCCACCGGCAATCAGCTTCGCGCCTTCATCAATCCCCACCTGGATCAGGTCCTGGATCTTGTTGAACTGCAATTCGCTGACCGCAGGGCCAATGTGGCGACCTTCCTCGGACGCCGGGCCCACAGTCACTTTTGCTGCCGCCTCGGCCGCTTGCTCAACCGCTTCATCATAGCGTGAGCGTTCCACCAACATCCGCGTTGGCGCGTTGCACGATTGGCCTGTGTTGCGGAAGCAGCGGATCACACCTTGCTTCACGGCCTTCTCGTCGGCATCGGCGAAAATGATATTCGCGCCTTTGCCGCCCAATTCCAGCGAAATCCGCTTGATCGTCTCGGCCCCCGCCTTCGAGATCAGACGCCCCGCCCGGGTGGAGCCGGTAAAGCTCACCATATCCACGTCCTTGTGGGCAGAAAGCTGGCTGCCGACGCCCGGACCGTCGCCGTTCACCATGTTGTAGACACCCGCAGGCACGCCGGCCTCGTCCATCAATTCCGAGAACAATATGCCCGACAGGGGCGCAATTTCTGATGGTTTCAGGATCATCGTGCATCCGGTCAACAGCGCGGGCACCACCTTCAACACGATTTGGTTCATCGGCCAGTTCCACGGCGTAATCAGGGCGCAAACGCCAATCGGCTCATAGACCGTGCGTTCTGTCGGGGCCCAATCCCCCAAGGGATGATCCCAGACGAAATCCTTGGCGGACCGGATAAAACCCTCCAAATGCCACGAGCCCGCGCCCACTTGCTGCGCCCGTGCCAAATCCTGGGGGGCGCCCATTTCGCGGCTGATGGCCTGAGCCATATCTTCGGAGCGGGCCTTGTAGACCTCCAGCAGCTTTTCTGCCACGGCGATACGCTCTGCCGGGGCGGTCTGACTCCACGTTGAAAAGGCGCGGCGCGCGGCGGCGACGGCCGCATCGGTATCAGCCTGATCGCCAAGCGAGATCGTTTCGCACACTTCTTCGGTCGACGGGTCGATCACCGCCATGTCGCGGGGCTTGGCCGGTGCCACCCATTTGCCGTCGATGTAGAAGTTCTTTGCGTTGCTCATGGTCGCCTCCTGTTAGATGTCGGGCGGGACCGTGACAGGGGGCGCGGGTCTTCGCAAGACCCACCGGACCATCATCCCCCAATCATTGGGACAGCCGTTTTCCGCCCTCCGGACGGTCCCGAACAGCACACCTAATCTGTGATATTGTCACTGTTAACCGCGCTCAGAATGCTTAGGTTTGCGTCAGACACACAGCACGCAATGAAGGAGCTACACTATGGGCCTGCGTATCAACGATGAGATCCCCAACATCACAGTCGAGACCGACCACGGTTCCATGTCGCTGCACGATTTTGTAGGCGACCAATGGGCGATCCTGTTCTCTCACCCCAAGGATTTCACTCCCGTCTGCACGACCGAATTCGGTGCCGTGGCGCAACTGGCCGATGAATGGGCCGCGCGCAACACCAAGGTCATCGGCGTTTCCGTCGATGGGGTGGAAGAGCATAAGCGCTGGAAATCGGACATTCAGTCCTTCGCGGGTGCTGAGCCGACTTTCCCCATCATCGCGGACCCTGAGCTGGCCGTATCGAAAGCCTTCGATATGCTTCCGGCGGAGGCCTACCTGCCCGATGGCCGCACTCCGAATGATACCGCCACCGTGCGCTCTGTCTTCATCATCGGGCCGGACAAGAAGCTGAAACTGTCCATGACCTATCCGATGAACGTGGGCCGCAACTTTGCCGAAGTGCTCCGCGCTTTGGATGGGCTTCAGACCGCCGCCAAGGAAAACGTCGCCACGCCCGCCAACTGGGTGCCGGGCCAGGACGTTGTGGTTCCCGTGGCTGTCTCTGATGATGACGCGATCGCCAAATACGGTGCCATCGACACCAAACTGCCCTACCTGCGCATGGCGAAACTGCCCGGTTAACCTGACCGATATCCGTAGACCGGGCCTTGGCCCGGGGGAGCGGACGCCGGGCCAAGGCCCGGTCTGCCTGTCAAAACCAAAAAAGCCCCGGCAGTGCTCGGGGCTTTTTCATGGAATGTTGATGCGGTCTTAGCTGTGCAGAACAGCGCGGCTACCGGTGCGCACATTTTCAGCCAGCGCGATCACGTGGTCGTTGACCAGGCGCACACAGCCGGAAGAGGCCGAGGTGCCGATGGACCAAGGCTGCGGGGTACCGTGAATACGCAGGTACGTGTCACGGCCACCGGCGAACAGGTATAGTGCACGGGCCCCAAGGGGGTTGTTCGGGCCGCCGGGCACGCCGCCAGCGTATTGGCCATACACCTCTGGCTCGCGCGCGATCATGTTGGCAGTGGGCGTCCAGGACGGCCATTCGGCTACGCGCTGAATGCGGAAGTTGCCGGGCTGATACAAGCCAGCGCGGCCCACTGCCACGCCATAGCGCATAGCCGTGCCGCCTTCTTCGATGTGGTAAAGGAACCGCGCCGTCGGGTCGACGTGGATATCCCCCACGTTCAGCCCGCTATTGGCCGCCACGCGCGTCGGCATGAAGCGCTGGTGAAGGCCCCACGGGTTTGGCCCGGTGCCGCCCGCGGTATCTGCGGCTTCGTCAATCTCGATCCCCACGGCATCTTGCGCAAGCGCGGGCGCGGCGATCGCGCCGGAAAACAGCGTGGTCGTGGTGATGATGAAATGGCGACGGGTCAGCATGGCAGTCTATCCTAACGGAGATCGTGTGGAATCACTTAACCCTAATGTTTCAACCCAAGGGCTTGTGGACAAGACCCTAACCGGTCGCTTTTGGTCACATCTGCGTAAGGAAATCCTGCCCGATGGCCGATTCTGGCGTGAAATAGCCGATCTTCCGTCGGAAAGAACAGAATCGCGCAACCCCAGAGAGCCGCCCGATCTCGCGTTACTTCATCGAGTTCATGCCGAACATGTTGCCTTCCGTGTCTTGGCAAAGGCTCACGAATCCGAACTCTCCGATGGAGAATTTCGGGCGGATCACCACGCCGCCTGCCTCGGCCACCCGCGCCTCTTCCACCGCCACGTCTTCCGACGCGAAGTAGATGATCGTGCCGCCCACACCCGGCGAGGCAAAGGGCGCTTTGGTGAGTGCGCCGGCGGCACCATATGCGCTCATGTCGGCGGGGAAGCTTTTCATCTGGGTCTCACCGGTGGGGTCTTCCATCGGCTCTAACGGGCGGCCAAGGACGGTTTGGTAAAAGGCGGCGGCCCGGTCCAAGTCGTCCACATAGATGTCGAACCAAACGACGGCGTTCATGTTGCTCATGGTCTTTTCCTTTTTCTGTTTTTCAGTCGTCAGGACTTATTCAGCCGCGATGTTTGGGGCTGTAGTTGCGGCAGCTTCAACGGTGTTCAGAGTAAACCCTTCATCAATCCAGCCAGTGATGCCGCCGATCATTTCCTTTACCGGCAGGCCAAGGGACGCGAGGCGCACGGCGGCCTTGTTCGCGCCGTTGCAATGGGGTCCGGCGCAGTAGACGACGAACAACGTACCTTCCGGCCAAGAGGTCATCTTGCGCTCGGTCATCTTGCCCACGGGCAGGTGAATGGCCGTAGGCACATGGCCCGCGCGGTACAATTCAGCGTTGCGCACGTCGATCAGGACAAAGTCCGTGGCCCCGGCGCTGAGCGCTGCGTTGGTGTCCCAGCAGTCCGTTTCAAACGTCAGGCGGGCCGAGAAATGGGCCAGCGCGTCCTGTGCGTTTGCGGCGGGGGTGGCGGCGACGGGGCTAGGGGAAGTCGGTGTCATGTCAGGCTCTCCAAGTTTGCTTCTGTCCCTAACTTGGCAAATGCGCAGGGATGTGCATATTGGCGTAATGGACAAAGAACAGTCAAAATCCGCCAAAGCGACCGAAACCCGCCCTCTCGTGTGTGTTCTTGCCTACGATGGCTTGTGCATGTTCGAGTTCGGCATCGGGTTAGAGGTCTTCGCCCTGCCCCGCCCCGAGTTCCCCGATTGGTATCGCCATAAGGTTGTGGCCGCCGAGCCGGGGCCGCTTCACGCCACGGGCGGAATTGCCGTCGCGGCAGAGCACAACCTTCCGGCGCTGCACGATGCCAGCCTGATCCTAGTGCCCGGCTGGCGTGGGATAGATACCCCCGTCCCCGATGACCTGTGTGACGCGCTGCGCAAGGCCCACGCCAACGGCGCGCGGATTGCCTCCATTTGTTCAGGCGTTTTCGTGCTGGCCGCCGCCGGGTTGCTGGACGGGGCCGAGGCCACGACCCATTGGCGCTATACCGACGCGCTGGCCGCGCGTTACCCGCAGATCAACGTGCGCCCTGACGTGCTGTTCGTCGATAACGGCACCATCCTGACCTCTGCCGGGTCCGCGGCGGGGATAGACCTGTGCCTGCATGTTGTCCGGCGAGACTACGGCGCGGCGCGGGCCAATGTGGTGGCAAAGCGGTTGGTCATGGCCCCGATGCGCGAAGGCGGACAGTCACAGTTCATCCCCGCCCCCGTCCCGCCAGAACGCGGTGGCCAGATCTCGGCGCTGCTCGATTCCGTTCGGGCGCAGTTGGACCGGCCCTGGTCCATCGCCGATATGGCCGATCATGCGGGCCTGAGCGAGCGGACGTTACTGCGCCGCATGGTGGAAACGACCGGGGAAACGCCGCAGAAATGGCTGATGCGTCAGCGTGTGGCCTTTGCCGCAGAGCTGCTGGAAACCACAGAGCTTAGCCTTGATGACCTGTCGATGACCGCCGGTTTCGCCAGCCAGGAAACCTTCCGCCGCGTGTTCCGCACGATCCGGGGCATCACGCCTTCCCAGCACCGCAAAAGTTTCAGCACACCGCACCGGCTGAGCGCATAAAGCTGAACAATTGAAAAAGGCCCCGTGCGTTTCCGCCGGGGCCTTTTCCTATTCTATGGCAGGAGGGCTTATTCAGCCGCTGCTTCTTCGCCAGTCGCCTGATCTACCATTTTCATGGCCAGACGGACTTTACCGCGATCGTCAAAGCCGAGCAGTTTGACCCAAACTTCCTGACCCTCGGAAAGGACGTCGGAAGGGTGGTTCAGGCGCTCGTTCTTGATCTGGGACACGTGGACCAGACCGTCGCGTTTGCCGAAGAAGTTCACGAAGGCGCCGAAATCGACGATCTTCACGACCTTGCCTTTGTAGATTTTGCCTTCTTCGGGCTCTGCCACGATCGAGTGGATCATGTCGTAGGCCTTCTTGATGGCTTCACCGTTTGGCGAGGCGATCTTGATGATGCCTTCGTCGTTGATGTCGACTTTGGCGCCGGACACTTCAACGATTTCACGGATGACCTTACCGCCAGAACCGATCACTTCACGGATCTTGTCGGTTGGGATCTGCATCGTCTCGATCCGTGGGGCATGCTCAGAGAACTCACCCGCTTCGGTCACGGCCTTGGACATCTCTTTAAGGATGTGAAGACGGCCCGCTTTGGCCTGCTCCAGTGCCTTTTCCATGATCTCTTGCGTGATGCCAGCGACCTTGATGTCCATCTGCAAGGACGTGATGCCCGCTTCTGTACCGGCCACTTTGAAGTCCATGTCGCCCAGGTGATCTTCGTCACCCAGAATGTCGGTCAGAATGCCGTAAGAGCCGTCTTCTTCCAGAACCAGACCCATGGCAACGCCAGCGACCGGAGCTTTCAGAGGAACGCCTGCGTCCATCATGGACAGGGAGCCACCGCAAACGGACGCCATCGAGGACGAGCCGTTGGATTCGGTGATCTCGGAGACCACGCGGACGGTGTAGGGGAAGTCAGTTGCCGCAGGCAGAACCGCCTGAAGCGCACGCCAAGCCAGCTTACCGTGGCCGATTTCACGACGGCCGGGAGGGCCCACACGACCAGCTTCACCCACCGAATAGGGAGGGAAGTTGTAGTGCAGCAGGAAGTTGGATTTGAAGTTGCCGTGCAGCGCGTCGATGAACTGCTCATCGTCGCCGGTGCCAAGCGTGGTCACAACCAGACCTTGGGTCTCACCACGGGTGAACAGGGCAGAGCCGTGGGTCCGTGGCAGAACTTTGGTCTCGGACACGATGTCACGCACTTCGTCCAGCGCGCGGCCATCAATGCGGCGACCGTTTTTCACAACGTCCGAACGCAGAACCGTGGATTCCAGCTTCTTCAGGGCTGCGGAGAGGTTTGGATCTTCCAACTGCTCTTCGGAAAGACCTTCTTTCACGCCTTCTTTGACGGCTGCCACAGCGGCCTGACGCTCCAGCTTGTCGGTGATGGCATAGGCTTCACGCATTTTGTCTTCGCCAGCGGCCTTCACAGCTGCGAACAGCTCCGAGTAGTCGGGCGCTTGGAAGTCAAACGGCTCTTTCGCGGCATCTTCGGCCAGATCAATGATCAGGTCGATGACGGGCTGGATGCTGTCGTGGGCGAATTTCACCGCACCGAGCATTTCTGCTTCGGTCAGTTCATAGGCCTCAGACTCAACCATCATCACGGCGTCTTTGGTGCCGGCGACAACCAGATCAAGGCGCTGATCAGGGTTGTTGCGCAGATCGTGCATGTCGTCGATCTCGGGGTTCAGGATGTACTCGCCATCCTCGAAACCAACGCGGCAACCGGCAATCGGGCCACGGAACGGCGCGCCGGAAATGGTCAGCGCGGCAGAGGCTGCGATCATCGCGACCATGTCGGGGTCGTTAACCAGATCGTGGGACAGAACCGTACACATCACCAGGGTTTCGTTTTTGAAACCGGGGACGAACAGAGGGCGGATCGGACGGTCGATCAGACGTGCTGTCAGCGTTTCTTTCTCGGTGGGGCGGGCCTCACGCTTGAAGAAACCGCCGGGCACTTTACCGGCCGCGTAGTATTTCTCTTGGTAGTGAACCGTCAGCGGGAAGAAATCCATTCCCGGCTTCGGTGCTTTTGCGAACGTGACGTTCGCCATGACGCTGGTCTCACCCAGCGTCGCAATTACAGACCCATCGGCCTGACGCGCCACACGGCCCGTTTCCAGTGTCAGCGTCTCTTCGCCCCACTGGATCTCTTTCTTCACAATGTTGAACATATGCGTTTCCTATACGAGGGCACTCCGCGCCCCTGCGCGGTCCCTCATCAAAATGGCGGCCCCATTGCCGCCGACCCCCCTATCATTCCATGCGCCGGGGTCAGGGCGTCACGTCTCAGATGTGGTGCCCATACAGGAGATTTCAGGATTAAGCAAACGTCTGTGAAAGCCTGCGCTGAACCAGCCACCCCGTAGACCGGGCCTTGGCCCGGGGCGCCCTTACCGCCGCCGTCCAACGTGCACTGGAAGGCCAAAGGCCTTGCGGGCGGTGACAAGGCGCAGGTCCTCAGGGTTCATCCCAAGGGACATAATGGTGTCGCGATCAAAGCGGGTCTTGGCGGTATCGCGGTCGTAAGGAGTGCCAAAGAGCCGATCAATCCAGCCCATGCCAAAGCTGACGTGAAAATTGCTCTCATGGTCGTTGAAATGGTGGCGCAGGTGGGAATGGGTCACGCGGGTGCCGAACCAGCCCTTCGGCACGTTCAGATGCGCCAGCGTGTGGCAGAACTCGTAGAAGGTGAAGGCGCTGACCGAGCCGACAAACAGCGCGGTAGAGGCCCACAACAGCGCGGGCGCAAAGCCCACGAACGGCCAGAGTGCCAGCGTATGAAGCGCCACCGAGGCTACGCCGAAACGCACCGCAAACCAGTGATCTCCGCCGGTAAAGAACTCTGGGTCCGTAGGGAATTCATGATGGCCGATATGGGTGCGGTAGAGGTCATTGAATAGCCCTTGATCGGCGGGCGGCTCACGGTGATAGACGAACCGGTGCAGCACGTACTCCACGATGAATTGCACCAGCACCCCATAGGCGAGCGCCAGCAGCAGCCACGGCGTCCAGAACATGGCCATCGCCACAACGCCCACCAGCCAGAACGGCAACAGCCGTTGCAAACTGCCCATGTGGATCAAAACACGCAGGGTCGGGATCATCGCCGGGTCTCCTTGGCCTAATGGCCTGAAACGCTAGGAGGCGGCAGCGCATCGGTCAATTCAGGCCGCAGCGTCACAAGGATGGCGCCAAGGCCCCGCCCCCGCAACTTTCTGGACGAATTACCGCCTCAACCGTGGTAGACCACCCAAAACCGCAAACGGACAGGCCATTCATGAACATCCTCCAAATTACCTCTTTGCTGATCGTATTGGCGGGCGCCTTTGGGGCGATAAATTATCTGTTCCTGAAGCTGCCCTCGGCCATTGGCATCCTTGTGGTGGCTTTGGTCAGCTCTTTCGCCATCCTTGGGGTGGATTGGGCCTTTGACCTGTTGATCGCAGATCAAGTGCGCAGCGTCGTGCTTGGCATCGACTTCTCGGACGCGCTGTTAGAGGGGATGTTGGGCCTGTTGCTGTTTGCCGGCGCGTTGCATGTGAAGCTGTCGGACCTGCGCAAGGTCTGGCCAGTGGTGCTCCTGATGGCCACGATGGGGGTGGTTTTGTCCACCGTACTCATCGGCGTGGGCTTTTCGTGGCTGACCGGAATGCCGCTTCTGGTGGCGCTGGTCTTCGGGGCGCTGATCTCTCCCACCGACCCGGTTGCCGTGCTTGGCGTGTTGCGAGAGGCGAACCTGCGCAAACCGCTGGAGACTCAGATCGCAGGCGAAAGCCTGTTTAACGATGGCGTTGGCTACGTGGTGTTCCTTGTCCTCGTGGGGCTGGCCTTTCCCGGCGACGATCACCACGGCAGTGGCGTGGCCGCAGCGGCGCAATTGTTTTTCCAGGAGGCCGTGGGCGGCGCGGTTCTGGGCATCGCCCTGGGGTGGCTGGTGTTCCGCGTCATGCGCCACATTGATGACCCATCGCTGGAGGTCCTGCTGACCCTTGGCCTTGCCTTCGGCGGGTACGAGTTGGCGATCTACCTGCATGTCTCGGCCCCGATCATGGCCGTTTGCGCGGGCCTTCTGATTGGCGATGTCGGCGCGCGCGATGGCATGTCCGAGGATACTCGCCGCTATGTGGATGCGTTCTGGATGCTGATTGATGAGATCCTGAATGCGGTCCTGTTCCTGATGATCGGGTTCGAGGTGTTCGCCGTGGTGCTCGACACCGACATCCTGACAACCGCCGTCCTGTCTATCGCACTGGCGTTGGCGGGCCGTTTGGCCGCCGTGGCGGTGCCGGTCCTGATGCTCAAGCCGTTCCGTACATTCGGGCCAGGGGTGATCCAGATCATGACATGGGGCGGGTTGAAGGGCGGTATATCCGTCGCGCTGGCGCTATCTTTGCCCGATAGCGAATGGAAACCGCTGATCCTGACCGTGACTTATGTGATCGTGATCTTCTCGATCATCGTGCAGGGCCTGACCGTGGCGCGTCTGGCAAACAAAGTGGGCCGGGAACCGGACCTGATGTGAGTACCGACGCAGCCTTCCGCCCCGCACTTAGCCGTCTAACGCCAGTAGCTCGGACACGGTGACAAAGGTGAACCCCCGGTCGCTCAACCCCTCGATCATCGCGGGCAGTGCTGCGCGGGTGGCAGCATTTGTGCTGAACATGCCGTGGAGCAAGATGATATCGCCCGGCGCGGCCTGCGCGATGACGTAATCCGCAAGCGCCTCGGCGGTGGCGTCGCCACCAAGCGCAGTGTCCGGCTCTAGTGACCACATCAGCGACGGGCGATCCATTTGCGATAGCACCCAAGGCAGCACGACCAGCTTTTTACCGAACGGCGGGCGGAAATGGATCGGACCGTCATAGCCAAGCCCCCGGATTGCGGCATCCGTGTCCTCAATCTCGGCGCGGACGCGGGCGGGGGACATCAGCACCATGCGCGGATGGGTGTAGGAATGATTGCCGATCTCGTGGCCTGCTTCCACGATGGCCGCAGCGGCGTCAGGGTTGGCCACGATATCACTACCCACAAGGAAGAACGTCGCGGGGGTATCGCCCAAGGCTGTCAGAAGCTCTTGCGTGAATCGGGCCGTGGGACCATCGTCAAATGTCAGGGCCACGACCATCTGATCAGTCGGGACCGAGGTCACAGCCTCCCCAAACAATTGCACCGACCGGGCACGGCTCAGGTGATAGGCGCCCACAACAAGCAGCACGACCACGATCAGACCGACAAGAACTTTGCGCATGGGGCTCCCTTTTTGGCGCTATCAAACGCGCCCCGTCCGTGTTTGGCAAGTCAGGCACCCGAGGCCACCAAACAAAAAGGGCCGCCCCAAGGCAGCCCTTCCCAACTTTGCATCGAACCGGACCTGAAGTGGGCAAAAAGGCCAAACCCGGTCTCTCCCCGAAGTGCCTCCAAGGCCGCGAAGTCGAAAGGCAGCTCGGCGGACGAAGTTACCGTTCGCCGCATTCGCACCAAAGTCTGCTTACAGCAGATTCTTTTGGTCAAAAGCGGCCCGCCTTGGTGGAAATGCTGGAGCTACTGGTTCCGTAGAGTATCTTCGATCTTGGACACGTCAATTTTGCTCATTTGCATCATCGCCTCAAACGCACGTTGTGCCGGGTCCCCGCCGGCGGCCAGGGCATCGGTCAACACACGAGGTATGATTTGCCAAGAGACACCCCATCTGTCCTTGCACCAGCCACAGGCACTTGCTTGCCCGTCGTTGTCGACGATTGCATTCCAGTAACGGTCAGTTTCTGCTTGATCGTCCGTGGCTATCTGAAATGAAAACGCCTCATCCTGTTTGAATGCTGGCCCGCCGTTCAGGCCGATACAGGGCACTCCCGCGACTGTGAATTGAACGGTCAAAACGTCACCAGCCTTGCCCGACGGATAGTCGGTAGGCGCGAAAGACACCGCCGTGACTTCGCTGTCAGGAAAAACAGTGGCGTAAAACCTTGCGGCAGCTTCGGCGTCTTTGTCATACCAGACGCAAACGGTGTTCTTGGCGGTCGTCATGATATTGCCTCCTGTTCGCCGGCCGCAGCCATATCCATCCACATGCATTCCCATACATGCCCGTCCGGATCGGCAAAGCTGCGGCTATACATCCATCCGTAATCCTGTTTGGCGTTGATATCTGGTGCGCCGTCAAATGCCGCCGCGGCGTCCAGTATTGTATCAACGGCAGCTATATCGTCGAAAGAAATCGCTAGAAGCACTTCGCTTGAGGTTGCAGGCGGTATTGGGCGCTTGGTGAAAGTGCGCCATTTGTCATGGGTCAACAACATAACAAAGATTGTGTCGCTCCAAACCATACAAGCCGCTGTATCATCGGTAAATTGCGGATTATTCTCGAACCCGATAGCTTGATAGAATGCCATCGCCTTTGGCAAATCGGTTACCGGCAGATTTACGAAAATCATCTTTGGCATTGTAGCGTCCTTTCCGTGCAGCCGAAAATGGGGCTGCTGTCAGAGTACCTCGGTTTAGCGGCCAAAGCTGTCTTAGATGCGATGTCCACTGTCAGTTATTTGAGAGACTGGGCGTATTCTTCGAGCTGCGTCGCAACTGTGCCCCAGCCATTATAAAAGCCCATGTCTTCGTGGTTCTGGCGTGCTTCGGGCGAGCGGTGACGGGCGGTCGCGGTGTAAATGGTGCCACCCTTCCCATCATCTGCGAATTCGACAATCGCCGTCATGAACGGATCGGCGGCAGGCTTCCAGCCTTCGCTGTAAGTGTCCGTGAAAACTAGGCGCTCGCCTTCAATGACTTCCAGAATGACACCTTCATTCTCCATGAGATTGCCTTCGACATTCATCGTCGTGTTGAACTTGCCGCCGACGCGCAGGTCGATTTCGCAAGCGTCGATGCTATGCGGTTTGGGCACAAAGAATTTCTTGATGTGCTTTGGCGTTGTCCAGCACTCCCAAAGCAGCTCTTTAGGTGCGTTGATCTTGCGGGTGAAGGTCAGATCGGTTTTCGGATCAAGTTTCATTTTTGGCGTTCCTGCATGAGGTTTTTGACATAGTCATCAAAGCGGTCCAGTCGCCCCTCCCAAACCTCGCTTTGTTCGTTCAGCCAATCTTTGGCAGGAGCAAAAGCGCCGGGTGCTAGTTCGCAGGTTCGCGTTCGCCCCTGCTTTTTTGATGTGACGAGGCCAGCCGCTTCGAGCTTTTTCAGATGTTCCATGAATGACGGCAACGCCATGTCGTGCGGCTCAGCCAATTCGCTGACAGTCGCCTCGCCCCGTGCAAGACGCTGAAGGATCATACGCCGTGTCGGATCACCGAGCGCTGAGAAGCAGAGATCGAGGTTGGGATCATACTTAGACATATACCTAAGTAACATGGCAGGCTAAATGCTGTCAATAAAACTTAGGGAAAATCCTAACCATTGCCATGCGAGCGCAATAGCAGACACTCGCTGAGCGGTAACGAACGAACAATTTGGGCTCACTGCCGTCATTCACCGCCGCCCCTATTTTGATCGACATTCCCCTACCCCTGTCACACAAACAAAAAGGGCCGCCCCAAGGCAGCCCTTCCCAACTTTACATCAATCCGCGGTTTAGCGGCGGATGCCCAAGCGCTTGATCAGGTCCTGATAGCGGGCCTCATCCTTGGCGCGTGTGTAGTCCAGAAGCTTCCGGCGCTGCGCAACCATCATCAACAAACCACGACGGGAGTGGTTGTCTTTCTTGTGGCTTTTGAAGTGCTCGGTCAGGGTCGTGATACGGCTGGTGAGGATGGCAACCTGAACTTCAGGGGAACCGGTGTCGCCTTCTTTGGTGGCGAACTCTTTCATCAGACGTGCTTTTTCTTCAGGCGTAATCGACATCGGGGTCTCCTTTAAGGATTAAGGGTTATGGCGCAGGCCGGGATGTCGTCCAGCAAGGCCCATGGAGGGTCCGGCCGAGGCAAACCCCGGCACAGATGCGCGCAGCTACACCGAATCGCGGCCTGAGGAAACCCCTTCCTTGCACAGGGGCCTGTCGCCATGCCTGTTGTTAACCAGTCCAACAGAATCACCGCGAATTTTCCAGAATTCTTGGGTATGAAGCAGCCGAGGCTTTAGCTTTCAGCAATGCCTTGTCCATAGAAATGGACCGTCAGGTGATCCGACCTGCGTTTGGGGCCAGCCGAATAAGGCCACCCAGCCGCACGATCATCCAGTTTGTTGCCAGAAGGCATGGGCCCGGCCCGCCGCGTAATGTTTGCGGCCCGCCACCAACTTTCACGCCCGCAACTTCAACGCCCGCTGTCAACGCCAAGACCGGAAAGCCCGAGGGATCCACTATGATCGTCGCAGGAAGTCTACTTGCATTGCTCCTCATGGGGCTTGCCCTTGATGGGTTCGTGAACCCCGTCGAAGGAAATTCTGACGATACGTCGCCCGATGACGGCGCCGATGCGGGCGATATGGAAACGCCTGAAACGGGCTCCGGGCTGACAGACCTGCTGGACGCCGAAGAAGAAGAGATCTCAGACGACGCCCCCGAAAGCGCCCGCGCTGAAGCGGCGGAACTTGAGGCCGCCGAAACCGCAGAGGCCGCCGCGGATTCCGACTGGACCCGGTCCGAACCTCCCGAGGAAGACAGCGCCTTCGTGGAAATCAGCGCCACCGCAGACGTCGAAGGCGAAACCGTCGCCTATGTAGAGTATTTCAGCACCGACACCGACACGTTGGTGTTGGAATTTGACGGCACCGCCGACGAAGCGCCCGCCATTGACGTCGAGCATGATACGGAAGAGGACGCCACGCTGGTTTTCGCCAATGGCCTGCCCGTCACCCTGGTTGATGGCACGACACCCCTCACAGAAGATCACGTCCGTGTTGTCATGTCCGAAGAAGGCGACACCCCAGCCACATCGCCCACGGCGACGGATGAAACGGGTGAGCGTGCGCAATCGCCAGACGTGCCACAGACCCTGCCCCTTACCGAAACACCCTCCCCTTCCGAGGGGCGTGATCCCGGCAGTGACGGCCCTTTGATCCAGGTTGAAGACCCGCTCCCCCGTGCCGATGAGCCCTCCGTCGTGGTGACAGAACCCGCCAACGAAGATCTGTTGGAAGCCAATGAGCTCGACACGATTCTGGACCAGATCACCAAGGACCTTACCGGAATTGGTGGCACCAATGAGATGCTGCAAGCCCGTGTCGATATTGATGCGGCCTTCGGCACCGGCGGCGATGATGCTTTGACCGGCACGTTCAACAGCGATGAACTCTCGGGCGGCGATGGCGCCGGGACGCTGTATGGCGATGAAGGCAACGACACGCTGTACGCCGGTGGCGGCAATGATGAGCTTTACGGCGGCTCGGGCGCGGATGACCTGCAAGGCGAAACCGGCGTTGATTTCCTGAACGGAGGAGAGGGCAATGACACCCTCGACGGCGGCAGTGACCGTGACCTTCTGTTCGGCGGCGAAGGGGATGACGTTCTGCACGGCGGTGGTGCTAACGACTTCCTGCAAGGTGGCATGGGTTACGATACCCTCAACGGCGGCTCCGGTGATGATACGCTGGACGGCACCTTTGGCGACGGCTCCAATGACCAAGACGACGCCGATGTGCTTTGGGGGGGCTCTGGCGATGATCACATCATTTTGGGGCAAGGTGACCTTGCTGTTGGCGGCGCCGGCTCCGATACATTCACCGGCGGGTCTTACATCGAAAGCGCCGAAGTCGCGGGCCGCGTGGCAGACTTTGATCCCTCCGAGGACCGCATCGAGGTTATCTTCGATCCCTCCGTGAACCCCGATCCTACCCTGGAGGTTCAGGACTTCGCAGACGGAAGCGGCGCGAACATCATCCTGAACGGAGAAATCATCCTCTCCGTGGAGGGCGCCCAAGGGCTCGACCCCAATGCGATCGTCCTGCAATCAGTCGCTTGACACGTCGGGGTATCCGCCCCCTTCGGGGCCGCTCAGGCCTCCCAAACCTGCGGCTGCACCTTGTAGCCAATGTAAAGCGGATGCTTCGGGTGCCCTGCTTTCGACAAACCCAAATGCAACAACTCCCGCCCCGTCCCCTTTAACAACGCCGCCACTTCCGGCCCGCGCCCCAAGTGCTCTCCATGGGTGCCCCAAGCGCAAATCACCCGATCGGCCCAATCCAACCCCTGCAACAGCGCGGCATCGTTTTCAGGCCCCACTGGGTCTTCCGCCCGGCGCATGTCCCTCGGGTCCGTGGCACGATAGGCAAAGATATTCAAAACCCGAAACGCCCCGTATCCAAGCGCCCGTGACCGTCTCTCGCAGCGCTCCACCGTGGGATCATTCTGCACCTCGGTCGCGGTCGATGGGTTCAACATGATGAACAACCCCCTCTCCCCGGCCTCATCCCACACGCGGGTCAAGGAATAGCGATAGGCCTCACAATCGGAATACACCGCGACCGAGGCCGCATCCCCCTTCAAATGCTGCCGCTCGATCATCATTTCACCTTTTCAAAAATATCGAATCCCACCCTATCCACGCAATTCACCCTCTCAATTGAAACGCCGGGCAGGGCGGCGGCGGGGTGGGTGGGTGGGCGCTGCCGCCCTGCCCGACCCAAGCTCACAAATTGAACACGCGTTCAGGATGTAACTCGCCCGCGCGGTAGCGGCCCACGGCGACGGGCACGCCGTTCAACGTTGCCCAAGCCAAGTCGCCATATTCCACATTTCCCGGCAACACGCCGCCGGGGTTGCCATTGCGCAACCTCGCAGCACCCGCCTCGGTCGCTCGCAGCTCGGGCAAAGCGTGCAGCGCCATGCCCACGGGGTGCAACAACGCGTCGATCTCTTCGGACCGGGCCAATGCCTCGACCCGGTCAAGGCCCACGGCGTCCTCTATGTCGAACGGCCCGACCCATGTGCGCCGCAACCACAAGACATGGCCCAAACACCCCAAGGCCTGCCCCAAATCCCGTGCGATAGACCGTACATAACCGCCCGATCCGCAAACGAACTCCAGATCCACATGGTCGGCATCGGGGCGCCCGATCACCTTCAGGCTTTCCACATACAAATCGCGGGCCGCCAGTTCCATCTCGCCCCCGCCGCGCGCAATGTCATAGGCGCGTTCCCCGTCTACCTTCACGGCTGAGAACTGCGGCGGGACCTGTTGGATATCGCCCACAAAGGCAGGCAGCGCCGCCGTGATCTCGGCATCACTGGGCCGCGCGTCAGAGGTTTCAATCACCTCCCCCTCGGCGTCATCGGTCTTTGTGGAAACACCCAGACGGACCCGGAATTCATAGGCTTTCAGATCATCGCCCATATAGGCAATGGTCTTGGTCGCCTCGCCCAATGCCACCGGCAACATGCCTGTCGCGTCAGGGTCCAAGGTGCCCGCGTGACCCGCCTTCTTGGCGTCGAAGCACCAGCGCACCTTATTGACCACAGCGGTCGAGGTCAGCCCCGCAGGCTTGTCCACCAGCACCCAACCCGAGATATCGCGGCCTTTTTTCCTACGTGCCATCTAAGTAACCCCGTCTAAAATCAGGATGGCGGGCTACCCGTCGCCTTGGCCAGCGTCAACCGTTCCGTCGACAACAACACCCAGGATCGGCCCCACGGGAAACCCGAGGTCCGAGCGCCCAATTTCGGGCGCATAAAGGCGCGAGACACGGCCATCGAAATAAAGCGCGTTAGGCGTCTCCAGATAATCCCGGAAGAACCGCGCGAAATGATGGAAGTTTACGGCTTGGTCCGAGATTACCATCCACATCCGGTCGCCTTCCGCATTCACGCCAACGCCGTTGCGGATGTTGTAGCTGTCGCTATCTTCCAGAAATCGCGGATGCAATTCCCCATCAATGACCAGCATCGGTCCCGACTGCGTCGCGTGGCGGCATGGTTGCGGGCTCTCGGCAAAGGCGCGGCTTTCAACCACCGTCGCTTGGCCTTCCTCCAGGCAAAGCACGCCGTTAGGCAGAAGGCCAAAGTTACCCGGCCCATCCGAGGTGATGATCCGCATCTCCTCTTCCCCGTTTTCGACGTAGAGCCCGACGGGGGACCGATCTTCATGGAACATGCCCGCATTCATGGCCACATCCAGCCGCGCCCCTTCCGGCAGAAGGCTTTCCACGCGGCCAAAGGTGCCAAGCACCTCGCCGGCTTCATCGCGCAAGAACAGGCGCACGTCTGCACCGGTCATCTCGACCTCGCAGGCGGTGAATTCTGCATCGTCAAAAAGCACCGTTTCACATTGAGCGGCGCTGATCGTGGGGGCAAAAAGGAAGGTCGCCAACAAAAGGGTGCGGATCATGCGTCCCCCTCTTCGTCATCCTCATCCCGCACCAATTCGACATCGCGGCGCACTTCGGCACGCGACAGCATTTCGCGGGTCGCGTCCATCTGGTCGAAGGTCTGATCGATCACAAAGCGCAGGTCCGGCAGATACTTCAGCTTCAGGTCTTTCCCCAGCAGCCGCCGCAACTCACCCTTGTTGCGCTTCAATGCCTCGATCGCCTCGTCCTTGCCCGATCCGCCCAAAGGCATCACGTAGACCGTGGCGATCTTCAGATCGGATGAGGTCCGCACCTCTCCCACGGTGATCGACATCGCGTTCAGGACCGGGTCATGCACCTCGGCCCGCGCCAGCACAGTGGACAATGTGCGGCGGATCAATTCACCGACCCGAAGCTGTCGTTGCGACTTGCTTGGGCCGTTCTGGTTCTTACTACGTGCCATGGCTCGAATTCCCCTTGCCCCAGAGGTAGGCCATGAACGCGTCTCCCGCAAGCTGGCGCTTCCTTGTTCGGCAAGGTTCCGTTACGACCGAGCCGGAACCGGATGGAGGCGAGAATGGCCAATTCAGAATCTAGCGTAGGCATCGCCGTGATGGGCGCGTCGGGCCGCATGGGGCGGATGTTGATTGAAACGATCACCGCATCAGACCGCGCCCATTTGGCCGCCGTGACGGAACGGCCCGGCCACGATTGGGTTGGCGCGGACCTAGGAGAGGCCTTGGGCGGGGCGGCCAATGGCGTGCCGGTGGTTGATGATCCCCTAGAGGCCATTGTGAAAGCCCAAGCGGTGATTGATTTCACCTCGCCCGAGGCAACCGTCGCCCATGCGAAGCTGACCGCTCAGGCCCGGGCCGTGCACGTAATTGGTACAACGGGCATGTCCGAGGCGGATATCGAGGCGCTGGACACCTGCGCCCATCACGCCTGCATCGTGCGGGCGGGCAACATGAGCCTTGGGGTGAACCTGCTGGTGCGCCTGACGCAACAGGTCGCCGCCGCCTTGGACGAGGATTTCGACATCGAAGTGGTCGAGGCACACCACCGCCACAAGGTTGATGCCCCATCGGGCACCGCGCTTATGCTTGGCGAAGCCGCCGCCGCAGGACGCGGCGTTGCTTTGGGCGATGTGAAAGACAGCGGGCGGGACGGGATCACTGGCGCACGTAATAGGGGCGACATCGGCTTTTCCGCGATTCGCGGGGGCGATGTTGTGGGCGAGCATGACGTGATCTTTGCCGCCGATGGAGAACGGATCGTCCTGCGCCACCTTGCCACCGACCGCGCGATTTTCTCTCGTGGGGCGCTGAAGGCCGCGCTTTGGGGGCAAGGACGCGCGCCGGGGCACTATTCGATGATGTCGGTGCTGGGACTGGCCTGAGGTCACGCGCTGCCGGGGCGGGGTAGAAAACTCTTGCAAGAGTTTTCCCCACTCCCTTGCAAGGGAGTGTTCAGATCCTTGCAAGGATCTGGTCCGACGGCGCGGTTAGAAATCGACGGCGATGCCTTTGCGCTCCCAGTCGCCGTAGCGCACGGGCTCCGGCCCGTCGCGGCCGCCAAGCTCTGTCGGCAGTGTCGCCTCTTTCGTCTTCGCGCGGCGCTCTTCCGCCTCGGCAAGGGCACGGGTGGCTTCTGGGGTCAGGTCCTTGGGATCGCTCATGGCGGGGCCTCTGGCTTGTGTGTCATTGCCACCTGATATACGCGGCAAAGCTCTCGGAACAAGGAACTCCGCCCATGAAAGCGCGTCCCGCTGCCCTAATCCTGCTTAACGCCGTCCTGAGAGATCGTCAGATCCTGGGTCAGGTCGAGGTGCCGGCCGAAGGGGCCGAGGCCGCCCGAGCGAGCCGTTTGGCCCTGGCCGTATTGCGCAATCTGGGCGCGGTGGATGCCTTGTTGAAGCCCTACACCCAACGCAAACCCCAGATCGGGGTGCATAACATCCTGCGGCTCGGCGCGGTGGAGTTGTTGGTGAACGGCGAAGACGCCCACGGCGTCGTGAGTGATTTGGTCGGCATCTCCAAGACCCAGCCCCATACCCGCAAGGCGCAGGGCATGGTGAACGCGATCCTGCGCAAGGTTGCTACGGAAGGGCCCGAAGCATGGGCCAAGACCCAACCGCAGCGCTTGCCGCCCTGGCTCGACAAAGCACTGCGTAAGCGGATCGGGGCCGAGGGGATCAAGGCGATCGAGGCCGCGCAAGCGAAGATGCCGCCGATTGATCTGACCCCGCGCGACGCCGATTTCACACTGGAAGGGGCGGACGTTCTGCCGACCGGCTCCTTACGGCTGCACAACCATCCGCAGGTCAGCGCCTTGCCCGGCTATGCCGAGGGCAAGTTCTGGGTTCAAGATGCAGCCGCCGCCGTTCCGGTGAAGCTACTAGGCGACGTGAAGGGCAAGAAAGTGCTCGACATCTGCGCCGCGCCCGGTGGCAAGACCATGCAGCTGGCCGCCGCCGGGGCCGATGTCACCGCGCTCGACATTTCCGGCCCGCGTATGAAGCGGGTGGCCGAAAACCTCGCCCGGACGCAGCTTTCCGCGACCCTCGAGACAGGGGATGCCTTCCAGCATCAAGGCACCTACGACGCCATCCTTCTGGATGCGCCTTGTTCTGCCACTGGCACGATTCGCCGCCATCCCGATTTGCCCTTCGTTAAATCCGGCGATGAGATTGAGCCGTTGACCAAGCTGCAAATGCAGATGATCGACCATGCCCTGATCCTGCTCAAACCCGGCGGCACGCTGGTCTATTGCACCTGCTCGTTGCTGCCCGTCGAGGGCGAGTTCCAGATCAAGGCCGCCCTTAAACGGCACGAAGGCCTCTCGATCATCCCAACCGATCCCACCGCCATCGGTGGCGATGCGGCATGGGCCAGCGACGAAGGGGGCCTGCGCCTCTGGCCGTCCTATTGGGCGGATAAAGGCGGGATGGACGGCTTCTATATGGCCGCACTGCGCCTGTCGTGATATTGCCCCGCTGACCCCGCAAACAGGCAGCCAAACCCTATGTCCGCACCCGTTCCCCCGTCCCCCGCAAGGCCGCGCCCGCCGCAGGGTACGGGTGCGCGGTTAACCCATCGGTGGGCCGCCCGGGCCGCTGGCTGGGGGCCCCGGATGCAGGGTTTCCTGTGGCAACCCGAGGTGCGCTTCCCCGGCTCTGCCGCCCGTGGTCGGCAGTTGATGGCCGGCAACTTCCGCCTTGGCGGCGCATTAATCGAAGCTCCCGATACCAGCCCGTGGGACATCACCGCGCCCAATGATGATTTCGAAGCCGCGCTGCATGGGTTCCATTGGCTCGATGATCTGGCCGCTGTCCCTGACGGCGCTGGCCGTGACACCGCGCAGCTTTGGCTGTCACAATGGGTGGATCGTTACGGCAAAGGCCAGGGGCCGGGGTGGAGCGCCGATTTAACCGGGCGTCGGCAAATCCGCTGGATCACCCATGCTTTGTTCCTGATGAACGGTCAGCGCCCGCCTGAGACCAAGCTCTTTCACCTTGCATTGTCTCGGCAGACCAACTTTCTGGCGAAACGCTGGCATCGCGCCTCGCCGGGATTGCCCCGGTTCGAGGCCCTGACCGGGCTGATCTATTCGGCCTGCGCCCTGATCGGGATGGAAACGGTTCTTGACCCCGCGCTGCAAGGGTTGGCGCAGGAATGCGCCACGCAGATTGACGCCCAAGGCGGCATCGTCACGCGCAACCCGGAGGAATTGCTTGAGGTCTTCGTTCTGCTCACCTGGATTGCTCAGATCCTGCAAGAAACCGGCAAGCGGGCCGACCCGGCCGTGGACACTGCTATCCTTCGCATCGCGCCGACGTTGCGGGCCATGCGCCATGCCGATGGTAGCCTCGTGCGGGCCCATGGCGGCGGGCGCGGCGCGCCGGGGCGGTTGATCGGAGCACTGGTGCAATCGGGCGTCCGGCCCGCACGAATCAAGGGCCTGGCGATGGGCTATGCGCGTATGGCCTCGGGCCGGGTGACGGTGATTGCCGACGCGGCCCCGCCGATGATGGGCCCGGGGTCGACCAACGCCCACGCAGGCACCTTGGCGTTTGAAATGGCCTCGGCCAATCACCCCGTAATCGTGAACGCAGGCTCTGGCGCGGCGTTTGGGGCCGATTGGCGGCGGGCCGGGCGGGCGACGGTCAGCCATTCCACCGTATCGCTTGAGGGGTACTCCTCGTCGCGGTTCGCTCACAAAGCATCGGACGTGCCGCCCGAGCGGCAGGGCTTTGCCGAAGGGCCAACTGATGTGTCGATCCAAGTGTCGGAAATTGCCGGGGGCGAAGGTATCGTGCTGTCCCACGATGGCTGGCGGCGCACCCACGGGCTGGTGCATTTGCGGTCCCTGACACTGGAAGACAACGGCAACCTTTTGCGCGGCGAAGACGGGTTGGCGGCGCTGGACGGCGATGACCGCAACCGGTTCACCCGGGTCAACCGTAACCTGCCCTCAGACGTGGGTCTGCGCTTTGCCGCAAGGTTCCACCTGCACCCCGATGTGGTCGCGGAATTGGACATGGGCGGCGCGGCGATCTCGCTGACACTGCCCACTGACGAGGTCTGGGTCTTCCGCCATGGCGGCGAGGCCAAGATGTCGATCATGCCGTCAATCTATTTCGACGACACACGGCTGAAGCCACGCGCGACAAAACAGATCGTTTTAACGTCTCGCGTCAGGGGGTATGGAGCGGCTGTCAGCTGGTCCATCGCCCGCCCCTCTGCGTTGCTGCCAGCCCCAGACCTGTCCTTGTGAAGACCACGGGGACGCTGCCTTGAAGGAATGCCCATGTCGAACCCCGCCCCCCTGAACCGTGCCCTGCTATCTGTGTCTGACAAGACCGGCCTGATCGAATTCGCCAGTGACCTGGCCGCGCGGGGGGTTGATTTGTTGTCCACCGGGGGCACCGCCAAGGCGTTGCGCGAAGCGGGCCTGCCCGTGCGCGATGTGTCCGAGGTGACAGGCTTCCCCGAGATGATGGATGGCCGCGTGAAGACGCTGCACCCGATGATCCACGGCGGCTTGCTGGCCCTGCGCGACAACAAGGATCACCAAGCCGCGATGCAGCAACACGGCATTGGCGCGATCGACCTGTTGGTGGTGAACCTTTATCCGTTCGAGGAAACCGTGGCCAAAGGCGCGGACTACGACACCTGCATCGAGAACATCGACATCGGCGGCCCCGCGATGATCCGCGCGGCAGCCAAGAACCACGGTGCTGTGACGGTCCTGACAAGCCCCGCGCAATACGCGGGCTTGCTGGAAGAGTTGGACGCCCAGAAAGGCACGTCGTTCCCGTTCCGCCAGCGCATGGCGCAAGCGGCCTACGCCCGCACGGCCGCCTATGACGCGGCGGTCTCCTCTTGGATGGCGGGCGCGGCAGAGATCGAAACACCCCCGCATCGCGCCTTCGCAGGCACCTTGGCGCAGGAAATGCGCTACGGCGAAAACCCGCACCAAAAAGCGGCGTTCTACCACGATGGCTCGGCTCGTCCCGGCGTGGCTACGGCGACACAGCATCAGGGCAAGGCGCTGAGCTATAACAACATCAACGATACCGACGCGGCGTTTGAGCTGGTGTCCGAATTCGCCCCGGCAGACGGTCCCGCCGTCGCGATCATCAAGCACGCCAACCCTTCGGGCGTGGCGCGGGGCGCTTCGCTGGTCGAGGCTTACAAGGCGGCGTTTGACTGCGACCGGACCAGCGCGTTCGGCGGTATCGTGGCCCTGAACCAGAAGCTGGACGCGGCAACCGCCGAAGAGATCGTGCAGATCTTCACCGAGGTCGTTATCGCCCCTGACGCCGATGAGGACGCCAAGGCGATCTTCGCGGCCAAGAAGAACCTGCGCCTGCTGACCACGGGCGGCTTGCCCGACCCTCGTGCGCCGATGGTGGCCTATAAGCAGGTCGCGGGCGGCTTGCTTGTGCAAGACAAGGACACCGGGTTCGTGGCAGCGGATGATCTGAAGGTGGTGACGAAACGCGCGCCATTGGATCAGGAAATGACCGACCTGCGCTTTGCATGGACCGTGGCCAAGCACACGAAATCCAACGCGATCATCTACGCCAAGGGCGGAGCAACGGTAGGCATCGGCGCGGGCCAGATGAGCCGCGTTGACAGCTCGACCATTGCGGCGCTGAAAGCGGCCCGGATGGGCACAGAATGCGGCATGGCGGATACGCCCGCGAAGGGCTCGGTTGTGGCGTCCGATGCGTTCTTCCCCTTTGCCGATGGCCTACTGGCAGCGGCAGAGGCGGGCGCGACGGCGGTGATCCAGCCCGGCGGTTCCATGCGCGATGACGAGGTGATTGCCGCGGCAGATGACGCAGGCTTGGCGATGGTGTTTACAGGTATGCGCCACTTCCGGCACTGAACCAAAGGGACCATGATGCGCTTCACACTCCTCCTCGCTACGGTCCTCGTGGCGGCACCGGCCGCAGCCCAAACATCAAGGGGCGCTGCGGCCCTCGCCGGCCTCGAAGACGTGGCGGCCACCCTGTGTAACCATCGCGCGGAAACCGTGGATGCGGAGGGCCTTGCGACGGCTCTGGAGGGCCCTGTTGGCGACGCTATGGGGCTGACCAATGGCGACAGCATCATCGGAATCATCGCCGCAAATGACCCGGAAGCGGGCGCGCGCATGTGGGCCTCTACCCTAGCGGGGAACGGCGGCTGCGCCACGCTGATACGGATGCTCAGCCAGCCCGGCTCTGCCACGATTGCCGAGGTCCAGTGATGCGGCTCTTGTACCTGAGCGCGCTGTTCTGGTTCCTGATCGATCAGGGGTCCAAGTATGGCGTGCTCTACGGCCTCAACCTGATTGAGCGCATCCATATAGAGGTGGTGCCGCCGTTTCTGGTGTTCCACCTTGGCTGGAACACGGGGATCAACTTCGGCATTCTTGCGGGCGGACCCGAGGTTACGCGCTATGGGCTTGTGGTGCTGGCCCTGCTGATCTGCGGCTGGTTGCTTTATTGGGCGAAGACCGGGCTGACGCGGCCTTTGGCGCTGATAAGCGCGGGCGCGGTGATTGGCGGGGCGCTTGGGAACGCGCTGGATCGGGTGATCCACGGGGCGGTGATCGACTTCCTCAACATGTCGTGCTGCGGGTTTCAGAACCCCTATACCTTCAATATCGCCGATATCGGCGTGGTCGTCGGGGCCGTTGGCTTGCTTCTGTTCGCAGATCCCGCAAAAAAGGCGGCGTAGTGCCGGGATAGAGATAACCCCGTGACGGGCGTTTGAAGATGCGCTAGACCAAGCGCCAAGGAGACTTCGATGGCTATGCGCGCAACACTTCTGGTTCTGATGACTGCCACGATCGGGCTGACCGCCTGCTCGAACGGCACGCCCACGCTTATGAACCTGCGCAACACCGAGTCCGGGCCCGATGAATTTGCCATCGTCCCCACCAATGATCTGGAATTGCCCGCCGATCGCAGCACCCTGCCAACACCCACCTTGGGGGGCACAAACCGCGCTGATCCGACGCCTGAGGCCGATGCGATTGCAGCCCTTGGCGGCAATATCGCGCGGGCCAACGCCAACGCAGGCGGGCTGGTGAACCACGCGTCCCGCTTCGGCGTTGCCCCTGATATTCGTGGCACCCTTGCGGCGGAAGATCTGGCGTTCCGGCAGAATAACGGTGGCCGTGTGCTGGAGCGTCTGTTCCAGAACAACGTCTACTTCCGGGCCTACCGCCGCCAAGCCCTTGATCGCTACGCCGAGCTAGAGCGGTTGCGCCGTTCCGGTGTGCAAACCCCAAGCGCCCCGCCGCCCGGTCTCTGACATCCCTCGGATTTCGCCGTCCCTCAAATTCCCCTCTGGCCCCGGCCAAAGGGCTCTTTCGTGCTGCCTTGACGGCGCAAATCATCCACGGGCTACGGCATTCCTTACTCCCTTCCCCGTCACGTCTGCGTCAGGAGTGTTGATGCGCCCGTGAAACCCCATACATTCACATCCAACGACCCAAAGCCCCGGAGACACGTTAATGATCCGCCCCCATCTGGCAGGCCTCGGCCTTGCTCTCGGCCTCACGGCCCTGCCGCTTGCGGCCAATGCCGCCGGTGAAGTCACCGAATTCACCTTAGATAACGGGATGCAGGTGGTTGTGATCGAAGATCACCGCAGCGCCGCCGTGACCCATATGGTCTGGTACCGGGCGGGTTCTGCCGATGAAATGCCGGGCCAATCGGGCATCGCCCATTTCCTTGAGCATCTGATGTTCAAAGCCACCGACGATCTGGAATCCCGTGAATTTTCGCGCATCGTTGAAGAGAACGGCGGGTCGGACAATGCGTTTACCTCTTGGGATTATACCGCCTACCACCAGCACATCGCGGCGGACCGTCTGGGTCTGATGATGATGATGGAAGCAGACCGGATGCGTGATCTGGTCTTTGATGAGGATGAGGTCGCGACCGAGCGTCAGGTGATCCTGGAAGAACGCGCCCAACGCACCGACACTTCACCCGGCGGCTTGTTTAACGAACAATTGGCAGCGGCCACATACCTTAACCACCCTTACGGTCGCCCGATCATCGGCTGGCGTCACGAGATGGAGGAGCTGAGCCTTCAAGACGCCCGCGACTGGTACGAGACCCACTACCACCCCAATAACGCGATCCTTGTGGTGGCGGGCGATGCTACCCCCGAAGAGGTCCGAGCCTTGGCCGAAGAACACTACGGCCCGATCCCTGCCAACCCCGACATCGAAGCCGTCGAATCCCGGGAGCGCCCCACCGAGCCGCCTCATATTGCGCAGCGCCGGGTGATCTATGAGGACGCCCGCGTCGCCAATCCCTATGTCTCGATCGAATTCCTCGCGCCGGAACGCAACGCGGGCGATCAGGAAGAGGCGGCAGCGCTGACGCTTTTGGCGGAAATCCTGGCAGGCTCGGGCTTTACCTCGGTTCTGCCGCGCGAAATGCAGTTGGACGACGAACGCTCGCTGTTCGTGGGGGCGTATTACGCCGGCACCAGCCTTGATGAGACAACCTTCACCCTGATCAACATGCCCCTGCCCGGCACCTCTTTGGAACAGGCCGAGGCCGATATTCTGGCCGAGGTTGAGGAGTTCCTAGAGGAAGGCATCGACCCCGCGCAATTCGAGCGGATCAGGTTCCAAATCGAAGCCTCTCGCATCTATGAGGAAGACGATGCCTCGGGCCTTGCCCGTGCCTATGGGCGGGCTTTGGCCTCGGGGCTGACCGTGGCCGATGTGCAGGCTTGGCCCGATGTGCTGGCCGCCACGACGATTGAAGACGTCATGGACGCCGCCCGAGAGATTTTCAGCCAAGACGCCACAACCATCGGCTACCTGATGCAGCCACCCCAAGATGAAACCGCCACCGACACAGAGGAGGCATCCCAATGAGCGCTCGCCTGAAGCTTACCCGTCTGACCGCTCGGGTCTTTGCCCCCTTGGCCGTGGCGCTGGCGTTTGCCGCGCCGCTTCATGCCGATATCGTGGATATCCAACCGGTCACGTCTGAAGGTGGGATTGATGCTTGGCTGGTGGAAGACACCTCCATCCCCTTCGTGGCGCTTGATCTTTGGTTCACCGGCGGCGGCTCCATCGACGCGCCGGACGCGCGCGGCGCTGTGCATCTGATGACGGCCCTGTTGGAAGAGGGCGCGGGGGACATGGACGCGGCCACTTTCGCCGCTGAACTTGAAGGGCTTGCTGCGTCTTTCAGCTTTGATGTCTACCGCGATGAGCTAGTGATTTCGGTCCAGATGCTGACCCAAAACCGCGATGAGGTCTTGGCGCTTCTGCACGACGTTCTAATTGCCCCGCGTTTTGACGAAAGCGCGATTGAACGGGTGCGGGGGCAGGTTTTGTCGATCCTTGAAGGCGACGCCAATGACCCCGAAACAATTGCCGGAGCCGAGTTCAACGCGCTGACCTTTGGCGACCATCCCTATGCCACTCGGCTTGAGGGCACGCTGGAAAGCGTCGCTGGCCTGACCCGTGACGATCTGCTGGCTGCCCACCGCAGTGCACTGGTGCGCGACCGCGTGTCGGTCGGCGTGGCAGGCGACATGACCGCCGAAGACCTTGGGCCGATCCTTGATACGCTTCTGGGTGATCTGCCCTTGTCCGACGTGCCCCTGCCCGACCCGGCAGAGGTGTCTGACGAGGGCGGCATTACCGTGGTGGATTTCGCCACGCCGCAATCCTCCGTGTATTTCGGCCATGCGGGTATTGCCCGTGACGACCCCGATTTCTTCGCGGCCTTCGTGATGAACCAGGTTCTGGGCGCAGGGGGCTATCGGTCGCGGCTGATGGAAGAAGTGCGCGAACAGCGCGGGCTGACCTATGGGATCAGCACATGGCTTAGCCTCAGCCGATCCGCGCCCATGATGCAGGGCGGGTTCTCCTCCTCCAACGCTTTGGTGGCCGAGGCGATTGACGTGGTGCAAGCGCAATGGGCCGAGATCGCCGCCAACGGGATCACCGAGGCCGAGCTGGAGGCCGCACAGCAGTATATGACTGGGGCCTACCCACTGCGCTTTGATGGCAATGGCACGATTGCGGGCATTCTGGCCGCGATGCAGGCCGACAATATGCCGATCGACTATATCGCCAGCCGCAACGACAACGTACTGGCCGTGACGGTGGAAGATATCCAACGGGTCGCCGCAGAGGTTGTTGATAGCGATGCATTGCGCTTCGTGGTCGTGGGTCAGCCTGAAGGGCTTGAAGCCTCGAACTAATCGCGAAAACGGGGCGGCGGGCCCAGGCCCGCCCTACGCGCCCAATGCTGGCCGAAGTGTCTGCCGCCCCGTTAACCAATTCACCCGCTTCGCCCCTATGTGAGGCGCGGAATCGGTTCCCACCCCAAGGCCGCCTGTGCTACAGGTAGCGCCATGGCACATCCCACCCCCAACATATCCACAGGCGCCTCTGATTCTGGCCGCCCCGTCATCCGGCAACTGGATGAAGCCGCAATTAACCGTATTGCAGCGGGTGAGGTGGTGGAGCGTCCAGCATCCGCCGTGAAAGAGCTGGTGGAAAACGCGATTGACGCGGGCGCACGGCGCATCGTGGTCGAGGTCGCCCATGGCGGCAAAACTCTGATCCGCGTCACCGATGACGGCTGCGGGATGGAAGCGGATGACCTACCCATGGCCTTGTCGCGCCACGCCACATCAAAGATCGACGGCACGGACCTGCTGAACATCCATTCGTTCGGGTTTAGGGGAGAGGCGCTGCCCTCTCTCGGGTCTGTTGGGCGGCTCAGCATTACTTCGCGCGCCTCGGACGCGGGGCATATGATCCGGGTGACGGGAGGTGCCCATGAGGCGGTGAAGCCCGCTGCGCTGAACCGCGGCACCGTGGTTGAATTGCGTGATTTGTTTTTCGCCACGCCAGCGCGGCTCAAGTTCCTGCGCACGGACCGGGCCGAGATGCAGGCGATCTCTGACGTAGTGAAACGGCTGGCGATGGCCGAACCCTCCATCGGGTTCACGCTGAAGGATGTGACGGAGGTGGAGCGCGTAACGTTCCGCGTTGATCCCGAAAGCGGCGATCTGTTCGATGCGTTGCGCGGGCGGTTGACCGCCATCATGGGCCGAGAGTTCACCGATAACGCACTGGCGATTAATGCCGAGCGCGAAGGGCTGCACCTGACAGGCTACGCCGCCCTGCCCACCTATTCCCGCGGCTCTGCCGTGGCGCAATTCCTGTTCGTGAACGGGCGGCCCGTACGGGACAAGCTGCTGATCGGGGCGCTGAGGGCCGCTTATATGGATGTGTTGAGCCGAGACAGGCATCCGGCAGCGGTGCTGTTTATCGGCTGCCCGTCCGAGAGGGTGGATGTGAACGTGCATCCGGCGAAATCTGAGGTGCGGTTCAGGGAGCCTGCCGCCGCCCGCTCACTAATTGTCACGGGGCTGCGTCATGCCTTGGCCGAAGCCGGACACCGCGCGTCGTCCACCGTCGCTGACGCGACGTTGCAGGCGTTTCAGACGGCTCCTCAAGCGCCTCCTGCGGAGCCGCTTTCCTCGCCGCGCGTCTATCAGATGGACCGGGCCGGACAGCAGCGCGGGTTCGCCCCTATCCGAGGCATGGAGGAAGCGGCCCCGTCTTGGTCCGCCCCCTCGGCCCGCGTGGATGAAGCAGTGATCGACAGCGACGGCCCCTTGGGTGCCGCAAGGGCACAGGTCCACGAGAATTACATCATCGCGCAAACGCCGGGCGGGATCGTCTTGGTGGATCAGCACGCGGCCCATGAGCGGCTGGTGTACGAACGCTTGAAGACCCAGATGGCCGAAAACGGTGTAGCGAGGCAGGCGTTGCTGATCCCCGAGATTATCACTCTTGGCACCGATGCGGATCGTCTGTTGGATCACGCAGCAGAGTTGGAGCGGTTTGGTCTGGTCATTGAACCGTTCGGGCCAGGCACCGTGGCCGTGCGCGAAACCCCGGCCATTTTGGGGGAAATCAACGCCGAAGCGATGGTGCGCGATATCCTGGACGAATTGGCCGATTTGGGCGACAGCCAAACGGTACAGGCCCGGGTGGAGGCCGTATTGAGCCGCGTGGCCTGCCACGGCTCGATCCGGTCAGGGCGGCAGATGCGGGCCGATGAGATGAACGCCCTGCTCCGCGAGATGGAGGCCACGCCGCTATCGGGCCAGTGCAACCACGGGCGGCCCACCTATGTGGAGCTGAAGTTGGCTGATATCGAACGGCTGTTCGGGCGCACGTGATTTCTTTTGGCGAAATTTCGGTGGATCTGAGCGATCCGGTTGTTTGGGCCGTTGTGGGCGGCGCGGTGGCGTTGGTCTTGCTGATGGTGCTGATCCTGTCGGGGTGGAGGGCCGCAAAAAGATCCGCCTTGGCGGTGGAGCCGCTGGCACATCACATGGCGGCATTGGGACAGACGGTGCAGGCGTTAGGTCAGGGACAGGAGCGGCTGGCCGGTGGTTTGGCCGCAGTGTCGGACCATCAGGCGAGGGCTCAGGCCACGTTGCAGGAGGCGATGGAGCGGCGGTTGGAGGAGGTGCAGAAGGGCATGTCCGAAACGCTGCACGGGACGTCGACGCGCACGGCGCGGAGCCTTGGGGAATTGCAGCAGAAACTGGAGCAGATCGACCGGGCGCAGGCGAAGATCGAGAAGCTCTCGGGCGATGTATTGGGGTTGCAGGATATTCTGTCGAACAAGCAACGGCGCGGGATGTTTGGGGAAATCCAGCTGAACGATATCGTGTCCGGCGCCTTGCCGCCGGACGCCTACGCGCTGCAATCGACGCTATCGAACGGAAAGCGCGCAGATGTGTTGATCCATCTGCCGAACCCTCCGGGCCCGATTGTGATCGACGCGAAGTTCCCGCTTGAGGCTTATGAAGCGTTGATGCGCGCGCCCAACGCCGAGGCTCAAGCACGGGCGTTGAGAGAGTTTGGGGCGGCGGTGAGGGTGCATATCAAGGCGATCTCGGAGAAATACATCCTCGAGGGAGAGACCGCCGACGGGGCATTGATGTTCCTGCCCTCAGAAGCGGTCTACGCCGAGTTGCACGCACGTCTGCCCGAGGTTGTGAGGGCCGGATTTGACGCGAGGGTTTGGATCGTATCGCCCACCACCTGCATGGCTACGCTGAACACGATGCGGGCGGTGATGAAGGACGCAAGGATGCGGGAGCAGGCCGGAGAAATCCGCAAAGCCTTGCGGCAGTTGCACCGCGATGTGGAGATTGTCGGCGAGCGGGCCGGAAAGCTGGAAGCGCATTTGCGGCAGGCCGGGGAAGATGTGGCCGGGATTCTGACCGCGTCGTCCCGGGCGGGGAAACGGGCGGAGCGGCTGGATAACTTCGATTTCGAAGAGATGACCCCCGATGACGCAGGTGTGGTGCCCTTGCCGAGAGGGTGACGGGGTGGCCGCCCAGAGTTTTGCAAAACTCTGGGGAAACTCTTGCAAGAGTTTTGGGGAATTCCTTGCAAGGAATTCCGGCGGGCGGTTAGGGGCGGGCGAAGGTGTTGGTCAGAATTGCATGGAGGGCGGTTGCGTCCTCAGCGGTGAAGGCATCGGGCTGATTGCTGTCGATATCGAGGACCGCGATGATGGCGCCTGAGGCATCTCGGACCGGTAGGACGATTTCAGAACGGGTGGAAGAGGCGCAGGCGATGTGGCCCGGGAAAGCATCAACGTCTGCGACCAATTGCGTTTCACCGGTCCGGGCCGCCGCGCCGCAAACCCCTTTGGAGAAGGGGATTTGCAGGCAGCCGTGACCCCCTTGGTAAGGGCCGATTTTGAGCAGGTTCGGTTCCGTGACACGATAGAACCCGGTCCAATCGAAGCGGGGGTCTGCGTGGTGCAGCTCACACGCTACGGTGGCCATGAGGGCCACGGTGTCGGTTTCGCCTTCGGTGAGGGAGGCGATCGTTTGAGTAAGCGTTGCGTAGTCGGCCATGGTGGGATTCGATATTTGTAAAAAGGTGAAGGGTTAGTCGCGCTCGATTGCGATGGCAGTGCCTTCGCCGCCGCCGATGCAGATGGCGGCGATCCCCCGTTTGAGGTTGCGGGCCTCCAGGGCGTGGAGAAGCGTGACGATGATCCGAGCCCCTGAAGCGCCGATGGGGTGACCCAGGGCACAGGCGCCGCCGTTCACATTAACCTTGTCCCGAGGGATGTTCATTTCGTGCATGAAGGCCATGGGGACGACGGCAAAGGCCTCGTTCACTTCCCAAAGGTCCACGTCCTCAGTTGTCCAGCCGATACGGTCGAGCAGTTTCTGGGTAGCCGGGACCGGGGCCGTCGGGAAGAGGGAGGGCGCGTGGGCGTGGGAAGCGTGGCCAAGGATACGGGCCCGTGTGGGAAGGCCTTGAGCCTGGGCGGCAGAAGCGCGCGCCAGGGTAAGGGCTGCGGCGCCGTCCGAGATAGAGGACGAGTTGGCGGCTGTGACCGTGCCGCCTTCGCGGAAGGCCGGTTTAAGTTGGGGAATTTTGTCGGGCCGCGCGTTGCCCGGCTGTTCATCCGTTGTGACCTCGGTCGCGCCTTTACGGGTTTTGATCGTAATCGGTGTGATCTCGTTGGCGAAGGCGCCAGAGTTCAGTGCGGCCAGCGCGTTTTCCAGAGAGCCGAGCGCGTAGGCGTCTTGGGCTTCACGGGTGAACTGGAACGCTTCAGCGCAATCTTCGGCGAAGGTGCCCATGAGGCGGCCTTTGTCGTATGCGTCTTCGAGCCCATCGAGGAACATATGATCCAGGGTCTTCTGATGGCCGATGCGCGCGCCGTTGCGCATGGCAGGCATCAGGTAGGGGGCGTTGGTCATGGACTCCATCCCGCCTGCCACGATCACATCCGCTTGGCCGAGCGCCAGCGCATCGTAGGCCATCATGGCCGCCTTCATGCCCGAGCCGCACATCTTGTTGAGGGTCGTCGCGGGAACGCTTTCGCCAAGGCCTGCGTGGAAGCCCGCCTGTCGTGCAGGGGCTTGGCCTTGGCCTGCCGGAAGAACGCAGCCCATCAGCAGCTCATCCACCTGCGCGCCTCCCAACGCGGCTTTGATGGCAGCGCCGCCCAATTCGGCGGCGGTAACGGGTGAAAGTGCGCCTTGGAATCCGCCCATTGGCGTGCGTGCGGCTCCGGTAATGACAATCTGTTCCATCGTTCCTCCAAATCGCAGCTGTGCGAAAACGAAATAGTAAGACTTGTTGCCTAGGCTCCTAGCAAATGCAGAGCACGAGGAACATGCGATGAATTTGACTTACACCCAACACGACACCGTCGGTGTTGTTCACATCGCGGAGCAGCGCCTCGACGCGAGCATTGCGATTCAGTTCAAGGAAACTTTTCGGACACTCACCGCCGCCGGGGGTGACGTGATTCTTGACCTGAGCGACGTTGAGTTTCTGGATTCGAGCGGACTTGGGGCCATCGTGGCCGTCTATAAGGCATTGGGCTCGGGCCGACACATGGCGCTTGCGGGTCTGCAACCGCCTGTTGAAAAGGTAATGCTGCTGACCCGGATGAATTCGGTTTTCCCGATCTTCGCTAGCCTAGATGCAGCACTGGCGGCGGCCGGACCCACTGCCGCAGAATAGTCTTGGAATCTGTATCAGCCGCCTTGTGCCCGTATCGTCCCACGGGGCACTGGTTTCGTCGCAACCAAGGACCGTCCTATGACACACACAAAAGCGCCTGACGTTTTTCAACGGTTCCAATCGGGGACGGTGCAAGTGCGTCATGCCCTAGACCGGGCCAGAGATGACGTGCGCGCGGCACAGGTTGATTCTGTGACCTGTGACACCTCTCAGATCATTCTGGGAGAGGTGCTCAATAACGTGGTCGAACACGCCTATGGTTTTGAGGAAGGCCACCCGATTGAGATGTCGATTTGGCTGCGCGACGACGGGCTTTGGTGCGAGATTCTGGATCACGGCGGCCCGATGCCCGATGGAATCGCCCCCGCCGGACGACGCGCTCAGTTCGATCCGGAGAATCGCCAAGAGCTGCCCGAAGGGGGATTCGGTTGGGCGATGGTTCGCGAACTCACCCAAGACCTGAATTATCGGCGCGCAAACGACACCAATGAACTGGTGTTTCTGATTCCTCATACGCAGCCCTAGTGCGGGATGGGCGGCCATTGGGATGGCACCGCCGGCTTAGTTCGTCAGCCTATGCCTTGCATGTCGAGATGAGAATGCAGGTTGGCCGCGCTTAAAATCATTTATTCGCAGATACTTACGTTCCTTTCGCCGCAGAACTCCGGGGCCGTGGGGCAGCTTTGGCTGCCCGCAAGCCAAATACCTCTGACCGTACAAACGCCTCCACACGCTTTTCGCGATGCTAGGCTTCTCCGCCACACAAGTGCCGCAATTTCTCCCAACCGACGCCCCGTTGGACCTTCATATCCGGTCTTGTAGCTGCAGAGGCTTCCCTCGGTGCCGTGCATTAATGCCCCCACCCAGTGCGCGATGCCGAGGCCCTCTGCAGCCACATCCTCCCTCCGTTGAAAACGACCCCTTGCCCCCCACGCCTGTCGGCTTAGGGTTCAGGCATTCAACAACATGAGGGCCAAGATGCGCGACTTTCACCAACCTGGACGATCTGCCGTTTTCGCCGAGCAAGGCATGTGTGCCACGTCGCACCCCCTTGCCGCGCAAGCCGCGGTTTCCGTTCTGCAACAAGGCGGTAATGCTGTTGATGCCGCGATTGCGGGCGCGGTGCTGCTTGGCATTTGCGAACCGCAAAGCACCGGCATCGGCGGTGATATGTTCGCCTTGGTGGCACAACCGGACGGAGAGATCATTGGCCTCAACGGCTCGGGTCGTGCGCCTGCCGGGCTGGATGCAGACGCTATCCGCGCCCATCACGACACTATGCCGCTCTATGACGTCAGCGCCGTCACCATCCCCGGCGCGGTGGATGGGTTCTGCCGCCTTCACGCGGACCACGGGCAACTCCCTTTGGCCGACGTTCTTGCCCCTGCCATCCATTATGCAGACGCCGGCGTGCCGATTGCCCCGCGCGTGGCCCTTGATTACGCGACCTCGGGCGAGGTGTTGCAGGGCGCGGGTCGCAAGCATTTTCTGCAAGACGACAAACCCCTGCCGGTGGGCGCTCGGTTCAAGGCCCCCGGTCAGGCCGAGGTGTTGCGCCGGATCGCGGCTGAGGGGCGCGCCGGATTTTATGCGGGCGAGGTGCTGGACGACATGCTGAGCAGCCTAAAGGCGCTTGGTGGCACCCACACGGCCGAAGATTTCGCCAACACCGCTTGCGAATATGTCACCCCGCTACGCTCCACCTACCGCGATGCGGAACTGATCGAACTGCCGCCAAACGGCCAAGGCGCTGCGGCGATGCTGATCCTGAACATGCTGGAAACCTTCTCGCCGCAAGATGACCCCTTCGGCGCGCAACGGGCGCATCTGGAAGCGGAAGCCACGAAACTCGGCTACGACGCCCGCGACAGATTTCTGGCCGATCCCGATCACGTCACTAAGCTGGACCACATGCTGTCCAAAGACACCGCCATGAGCCTTGCCGCGATGATCGACCCCGATGAGGCGATGGAAGACCCCCGCACTGCCTCGGACAATATCCACAAGGACACGGTCTATATCACTGTCGTCGATAAGGACCGCCGCGCCGTGAGCCTGATTTATTCGGTGTTCCATTCCTTCGGGTCGGGCTTTGCCTCGGACAAGTTCGGCATTCTGTTCCAAAACCGGGGCGGCGGTTTCACCCTGGAGAAGGGCCACCCGAATGAGGCCGGGCCGGGCAAACGCCCCATGCACACGATCATTCCCGGCATGTTGAAGCTGGCCGACGGGTCATTGATGCCGTTCGGCGTCATGGGCGGCGCGTGGCAATCCACGGGCCACGCGCGATTTGTGTCCAATGTGGTGGACTACGGGATGAGCCCGCAAGCGGCCATCGACGCCCCCCGCGCCTTTGCCGAAGCCGGAGAGGTCAAGGTAGAACGCGGCTATAGCCCCGAGATGCGCAGCGTGATGGAGGGCAAAGGCCACAAGCTGATGACGCCTGTACAACCTATCGGCGGGGCGCAGGCGATCCGTATTCATCCAGATGGTTTGCTGGAAGGCGGCTCGGACCCGCGCAAGGACGGCATCGCGCTGGGGTATTAAGCGCCCTGTCGGATTGGCCGTAGGGCGGGGATCACCCGGCCCTACGGTAAAGCGTCGCTATGCTGCGTTACTGACGCGGGCCGAACAGTCGGTTCAGCACGTTATTCACGGCATCCCCAATGTTGCCCTGCCCTTGGCCTTGGCCACCGCCAATCGGCACCCGCGTGCCTTGCGGCGTGATCGGGCCACGGATCACACCATCGGCGTCGGTGCTTAGCACCTCCCCGGTATTGGGGTTGATCGGGACCTGCTGACCATTGGCATCGACGAAAATGTCGGGTTGATCGGTCCGGGCCTCGGCAATGGGGTCGATCATCGGCAGGGGCCGCACCGGCAAATCCTCGTGAATTTGCTCCATCGCTTGCCGCCAGATTTCCGCCGGAAGGCCACCGCCGGTCACGCCGGACAGCGGGCGGTTATCGTCGTAACCCATCCAGACACCCGCCACATAATCCGCCGAGAAGCCCACAAACCACGCATCCCGGGCGCTGTTGGTGGTGCCGGTTTTACCCGCCACAGGCCGATCCGGCAGCGCCGCACGTCGGCCCGAGCCGTCGGCCACGACACGGCTCATCATATAGGTCAGTTGCCGGGCCGAGGATTCCGAGATTACACGCTCACGAATACCTGTTTCCTGCTCGAACATTGGCTCGTTCTCGCCCATCAGGCGCAATTCCGTCATGCCGTAGGGCCGCACGGCGGAACCGCCGTTCAGGATGCCGGCATAAGCGCCCGTCATCTCGATCAAGGTGGATTCGGACGCGCCAAGTGCCAAGGCGGGGCCTGCGGCAAGGTCGCTTTCGATGCCGAAATCGCTCGCCACCTGCCGCACAAGATCACGGCCAACTTCTTCGGACAGACGCACGGCGGCGGTGTTGAGGGAGCTTTGCAAAGCCTCCGTCAGCGTCACCATACCGTAGAACTGCCGGGTGTAGTTCTCGGGGCAATATTGCCCCGATCCCGGCACGTTCAGGCATAATTCCGCATCAAGGATCATGTCGTCAAAACGCCAGCCCAGATCTAGGGCGGTGGCGTAAACGAAGGGCTTGAACGCACTGCCTGGTTGCCGAACGGCTTGCACTGCCCGGTTGAACATGCCGCCGCCGGAAAGCTCGCGTCCGCCGACCATGGCCCGCACCGCGCCGTCGGCGCTCATCACCACAATCGCGGCTTCAGCTTCCGAGCCTTCGCGTACTTGGTTGGCAAAGACGTTCTGGATCGAGGCTTCTGCCGCCGCCTGAATGGCGGGGTCGAAGGTGGTGCGGATGATGACATCTTCCGTGGTGTCGACACCTAGGAAGTCTGGAATTTCGCCCATGATCCAATCGGCGAAGTAGCCGCCCGTGTCTTGGTTCGCCGCCGCCGACAGGGTCGCGGGGTTGGCGCGCGCGCGGTCGGCGCTTGCGGGGCTCAGGTAGCCTTCGCGCTCCATCAGGTTCAGCACCACATTGGCCCGTTCCTGGCTACGCTCAAGGTTGCGGGTTGGGGCAAACCGGGACGGGGCGGCCAGAAGGCCCGCCAACATCGCGGATTGCTGCGGGTTCACCTCGGTCGAGGAAATACCGAAATAGCGTTGCGACGCGGCCTCAAACCCGCGCGAACCTGCCCCAAGATAGGCACGGTTCATATAGAGCGACAGGATTTCCGCCTTGGAGTACCGCAGCTCCAGCGCAAGGCTATAGGGCACCTCTTGGATCTTGCGCCACAGGGTTGTGCGTCGGCAATCGGCCTCATACTCGGCCTCTGTCTCAAATTCTTCGGGGTCATAGCCGTGACCAAGGCACAGAAGTTTCGCGACCTGCTGCGTGATGGTAGAGCCGCCATGCCCCGATAGCGGCCCCCGCCCCTCGCGAAGGTTAATGCGAATGGCCGAGGCGATGCCGCGCGGCGAGACACCCAGATGCCGGAAGAAACGCCGATCCTCTGTGGCGACCACAGCGTTCACCAGATGAAGCGAGGTGTCTGTAGGCGCAATCGCCCCGCCAAATTGCTCTCCACGCCAAGCAAAGGTTTCGCCATAGCGGTCCAGCAAGGTCACCGATCCCCGTTGGCGGGCGTCTTGCAGCGCGCCAACGTCCTCGGGCAGTTGCGTATAGTAGTAGCCCGTCGCGATAGCCAGGATCAGGCCCACCACAACCGCGCTGCGCCAGATCACGCTCCAGATCAGGCGGAAGATGAAACGGATGACACGGGCAAAGAAGCCCAGAACACCGCCGCGTTGGGGCGATTTGCGACGCGGTGCAGCACGTTTGCGCGGCTTTCGCGGGCCGCCACTGCCTCCGCCGCCGCTTTTACGCTTCGGAGTTGCACTCGCACGTCGGTCGGCCACCAGCCGCCTGCCATTGCCAGAAGGGCTCATATTACTCTTGCCTCGTATCGGGGGCCCGATTGTCGCTTTCGCTGGGGCCTACCTCATTTAGCCACCAAGATAGTCAAATTCTCGGGGAAAGCGAAGGGGTGGCGGAACCCTGCCTGTTATTGCAGCGCACAAAAATAGGGCATTTCCGCAGAAATGAGCAAAAAAAATGCAAAACACACGCTCAGCCCCCCTTTGGAGGCCCCCGATTCATTGCCCTCAAAGGGTCATACGCCCTGTCTTACCCCCATAAGCGCTTCACTTCCGGGGGCGTGAGGGACAGTCAACAACCGTAAAGGGGTGACAGATAGTGAAACTCATCATTGCAGCAATCAAGCCGTTCAAGCTGGAGGAGGTCCGCGAAGCACTGACCGCCATCGGCGTGCGCGGCATGATGGTGACAGAGATCAAGGGCTTCGGCTCTCAATCCGGCCACACCGAAATTTATCGCGGCGCGGAATACGCCGTGAACTTCGTTCCAAAGGTGAAGCTAGAGATCGTCGTTGCGGCCTCCATGGCCGACCAAGTTGTGGAAACGATCCAGTCCACCGCCAAGACCGACAAGATCGGCGACGGCAAAATCTTCGTGCTCGACGTTCAGAGTGCCGTGCGTGTGCGCACCGGCGAAACCAACGACGACGCACTGTAAGTGCTGACGGGTAAGGGAACCAAACCTATGAAAACCAAGTATCTTCTTCCGGCTATGGCGGCAGCAGCAATTGCGCTTCCCACCATGGCAGCGGCCCAGGATGAGGCCGCGCTACACACTTCTTATATCTTCACCACATTGCTGTTCCTGATCGGCGGATTTCTGGTGTTCTGGATGGCCGCAGGCTTCGCGATGCTGGAGGCCGGTCTTGTCCGCTCCAAGAACGTGGCGATGCAGCTGACCAAGAACATCGCGCTCTTCTCGATCGCGGCCATCATGTACTGGCTGATCGGCTTCGGCATCATGTATCCGGCCGAATGGCTGATCGAAGGCTGGCTGGGTCCATTCTTCGCCATCACCTCGCTCGAGCCTGTTGGCTTGGCCGATACTGAAACCGCGCTGGACTACGCTTCTGTCGGTTCGGACTTCTTCTTCCAGTTGATGTTCTGCGCCACGACGGCCTCCATCGTGTCCGGTACGCTGGCTGAGCGTATCAAGCTCTGGCCCTTCCTGATCTTCGTTGTTGTCCTGACAGGCCTGATCTACCCGATCGAAGCTTCCTGGCAGTGGGGCGGCGGCTGGTTGTCTGAAGCGGGCTTCTCCGACTTCGCAGGCTCCACGCTGGTACACGCAGCAGGCGGTTTCGCAGCGCTGGCCGGTGCCATCATCCTTGGGCCCCGCTTGGGCAAATACAAAGATGGCCGTGTAAACCCAATTCCTGGTTCCAACTTGGCGCTGGCAACTCTGGGTACGTTCATCCTGTGGCTCGGTTGGTTCGGCTTCAACGGCGCATCGCAACTGGCGATGGGCACGATTGCAGACGTGGCAGACATCTCTCGCATCTTCGCCAACACCAACATGGCTGCTGCCGCTGGTGCCGTCGCTTGCTTGATCCTGACGCAAATCATGTACGGCAAGGTTGACCTGACAATGGTTCTGAACGGCGCGCTTGCCGGTCTGGTGTCCATCACCGCTGAACCTCTGGCGCCATCGCTGTTCGCTTCGCTTCTGACCGGTGCTGTTGGTGGTGTGATCGTGGTCTTCACGGTGCCTCTGCTCGACAAACTGAAGATCGACGACGTTGTGGGTGCGATCCCTGTTCACCTCTTCGCTGGTATCTGGGGCACGCTGGCCGTGGCCTTCTACACCGGCAACTGGGGCGCACAGATCATGGGTATCGCAGCGATCGGCCTCTTCGTCTTCGTGATCTCCGCCGTAGTTTGGGCGATCCTCAAAGCGACCGTGGGTATCCGCGTCAGCGAAGAGGACGAGGTCAACGGTCTCGATCTGGCAGAGCTTGGCATGGAAGCCTACCCCGAGTTCTCCAAAGGCTAATACGCCTCCTACTCCTCCCTGTGAAAACGAAAAGGGCGCCCCAATCGGGCGCCCTTTTTATGTGTGTGTAAGGCGGTTGAACGGCGGGCCGGATAGCCGCGCCGCGCCGCAAGCCCCCCTAGCTGGCCGCGTCGATGAAGCAGGCGGTACGCTCGGCCATCTCGGCGGGGGTCACGTCCCGGTTGAAGAACTCCACAAAGCCGGTGTCGGGCATCATCAAGTAGGTGAAGGCCGTGTGATCCACCAAGTAGTAGGGATCGGTGCCGTCATCGTGGACCTGATAATACACCCGGTACGCGCTGGCGGCTGCGTGGGTCTGCTCGGTTGTGCCGGTCAGGCCCAACATGCGCGGGTGGACGTTTTCGGTGAAGGCGGCCATCACTTCGGGCGTGTCACGGCCGGGATCGACGGTCACGAAGGTGGGCAGGACGCTGTAGCCGCCCTCTTCCAGGATATCGACGGCCTCGGCGTTGCGCACCGTGTCGAGGGGGCAGACATCAGGGCAGAAGGTATAGCCGAAATACATCAGCGTAGGCTCGGTGATGACATCGGCGTCCGTCACCGTTTCCCCGGCCTCTGTCACCAGTTCAAACGGGCCACCAATGGTGCCGCCGCCACCTGCCACAACCCCTTCACGGCACTGCGCGAATTGGTCGTCGTCTCCGGCCTTCGCCACAAAAATGGCAACGCCGGTTCCAGCCATCAGCACGCCGATCAGCGCGGCAGAGGCGAGGGCAAAATTCCGTGTCATATCAAAAAGCCTCGTCCAAGAAGAAGTCATCGCGTTGATTACCTAGCCAGACGCGCCTAACAATTCACAAGCGCGTAGATGTGACAGGATGCCCTGCCCAATGGCGATAAGTGAGCCCGTATTAGACCCCGCCTTGCGGTTGGTCCAGCAAGACAGCCGCGTCGATTGGGTACGCCTGCGCACGCTGTTGGTTTTGCGCTGGCTGGCGATTTTGGGGCAGACCGTGGCCGTGGTGACGGCGGCGTTCTATCTGGGCCTGAGGGTGGAGCTTGGCCTGTGCTTTCTAGCCATCGGGGCCAGCGTCGCATCGAACCTTGTGGCGATGTATGTGTTCCCCGAAAATCAGCGCCTCAGCGACCGGGACGCGATGCTGACGCTGCTGTTTGACTTGGCACAACTGTCGTTCCTGTTGTTCCTGACGGGCGGGCTGAACAACCCGTTCTCGTTGCTGATCCTTGCGCCCGTCACGATCTCGGCCACGGCGCTGACCATGCGCTCTACGGTGATCT
Organism: Rhodobacteraceae bacterium M385; assembly: GCA_025141835.1. Classification (NCBI taxonomy): domain Bacteria; kingdom Pseudomonadati; phylum Pseudomonadota; class Alphaproteobacteria; order Rhodobacterales; family Paracoccaceae; species Rhodobacteraceae bacterium M385. The sequence continues at coordinate 3,765,343 of CP081102.1, forward strand.
TGGGGCTTCTGGCGATCTTCCTCATCACCTGCCTCGCCCTGTGGCATTTGCCGCTGGTCAGCCTGACCGGAGAGGTCTTGGTGCTGCCCGGCCTGTTCACCGTCGGGTTCTGGGTGTCACTGGTGATCGGCATCTTGTTCCTGTCCGCCTATGCCCGCCGCGTCGCCTCGGAAACCCACCGGATGAGCCAAGCGCTGTTGGCGACGCAAATGGCGCTGGCACGGGAACAGAAGTTGACGGACCTTGGCGGCGTTGTGGCAGCGGCGGCCCATGAATTGGGCACGCCCTTGGCGACGATCAAACTGACAGCAACCGAGTTGATGGACGACCTGCAAGATCAGCCCCTTCTGGCCGAAGACGTGGCGTTGATCCGCGATCAAACGGATCGGTGCCGCGATATCCTGCGCTCTATGGGGCGGGCGGGGAAAGACGATATCCACATGCGGCGCGCGCCCCTGGAAGCCGTGTTGCAAGAAGCCGCAGAACCCCACTCCGATCGTGGGATTGCGCTGCATTTCGACGTCGATCCCGTGGGCGACATCGACGATTCCACCCCCGCGCCACAGCCGCAAATCTGGCGCAAGCCCGAGGTGATCCACGGCCTGCGCAATCTTGTGCAGAACGCAGTGGATTTCGCGGAAGAACAGGTCTGGATCGAGGCCGATTGGGATGAAAACTGCCTGATGGTCACGATCACCGACGATGGCCCCGGCTTCCCCCCTGACCTGCTTGGCCGCTTGGGCGATCCGTTCCTGCGGCGGCGCGACCGCGCCCATCAAGATCTGCGTCCCGGCTATCAGGGGATGGGTCTGGGGCTTTTCATTGCGAAAACGCTTCTGGAACGCTCGGGCGCGGGTGTGCGCTTCATCAATGCGGCGGACCCGTTTTTGACCTCGGACGACACGAAGGGCCGCTCGGGCGCGCGGGTTCAGGTCACATGGCCCAATGCCACAATTCTTGCCGAGAGCGCTCAGGCAAGCGGCGCATTGGGCCCCAACATGCCCATAATAGACTGAGATATAAGGACATTGTTTCCATTTTTGAAACGACGCACCTAATCCGCCGTTCAGCAATTAACTTGCCATTAACCGTTTTGCGCCAAGCTACCCCTCGGGGGAAAGAACGGGGTACCTGTGTTGGACAACGCGACAACTCTTATTTTTATAGTGATTACCTTTGCCACTGCCGCCATGGCCGTGGCGCTAACGACCCGACTTTTGGCCAGACATGGGCGCACACCTGCGCCGGATGGGGTGTCTCAAGGTGCGGCTATCGGCACCGATGTGCAGCGCCGTTATCGGTTTCGGGAAGGCTACTTGCTGTCCGATGTGGACGCCGACGATGCCTTTCTTGAGGCAGGCATTGATCGCACCGTCGCCTACAAACGGCTTGTCGCGGCGCTTTTGCCCCTGAGCCCGGACCTGAAATCTCATCTCTCAGCTTTGCACGATCGCAGTGATTCCTTCCTGATCGACGGGCGCATTGGCAATGATGCCGTGTTGATCGGCGGCCGGATGGAGGAAGACGACGTTATCACCCTCTCAATCGGTCCCGCCGATGAGAAGGAGGGGCGCCAAACGGTTGAAGCTGCCACGCTGCATGCCCTCAAGTCCGAGCTCTCAGACCTGCGCGCGGCCCTCGACACCGGGGTTGTCCCGATGTGGAAAGAGGATGAAAGCGCCCGTGTCACTTGGGCAAACGCGCCGTATTTCGACTTGGTCGAACGGCTCCGCGATGGGGAGGCTCCGGGTTGGCCATTGCCCCGCGTCTTTGCTTCGGAGTTGGATGCAAACCCGACAGAGGGCACCGTTCGGCGGTGCAAGATCGCCATGCCGGACCGGGATGAACCAACCTGGTACGAGGTGAGCCGTGATCTTTTGCCCGGCGGCGCAGCCCTTTTCACCGCGCAACCGGCCGACCGCCTTGTGCGGGCCGAAAGCAGCCTGCGTCAGTTCCTGCAAACCACCACCAAGACGTTCGCCGCCTTGCCCGTGGGCCTTGCCGTGTTTGACCGCAAACGTCAGCTTGTAACGTTCAATCCCGCGCTGGTGGCGCTGACTCAGGCGGGGGCCGAGTTTTTGTCGGCGCGGCCCGATCTGCGCTCATTCCTCGATCAACTGCGTGAGAAAAAGCGAATGCCCGAACCTCGCGACTACCGCAGTTGGCGCGATGAGATTGCCCAGCTTGAAGAAGACGCGGAAAACGGCACCTACCGACAGTTGTGGGAACTTCCCGAAGGCAAAACCTTCCGCGTGATGGGGCGCCCGCACCCCGACGGCGCGATTGCTTTCATGTTTGAAGATATCAGCGCAGAGGTCACCCTGACCCGTCAATTCCGCGCCGATCTTGAGATGTTTCAAGCTGTCCTTGATGCCATTCCCGCCGCGATTGCCGTGTTCCAAGCCGATGGCGCAATGATTGGCGCGAACGAGGGTTACGGCAGATTGTGGGGTCAAGACCCGCAAATCCTCGCGCAGATGCCACATCTGAACCAGGCCTGTCAGGAATGGGCCGATGGCTGCAAGCCCAGCTCGGTTTGGGGCGATATCCGGCAGTTTGTCGGCCACGAGGTAGAGCGCGCCCCTTGGGTGGAAGTGGTCGAGACAAAGGCCGGCATAAGGCTCGCGGTGCGCATGGCCCCCACGCGGGGCCGTGCCACGGTGGTCCAGTTTCTGCCCTTGGACGTCAGCCTGTCGGACCCATTGGCCGAGCTTGCCCCTGATACGGTCACCCCCCTTCTGGATGCTGCAAGGTCACAGGTTCCCGACGACACCAAACGCCGCGCGTAGAGTTTCGATTCAAATCCCCTGCGAACCGGTTTAGGTTGTGACCGATGACGCAGCCCATGATCTCTTTGCCGGAAACCGATGCCCCCGCGCTGCCCGATTGGGCCGTGATCGCCTCGGTTGATCTGCCCTCTCCCGATGCCACGGATGCCCTCGCCGCGCGGCTCGCGGTTTACCTTCGGGCGGGCGACACGTTGCTGTTGTCGGGCGGGCTGGGGGCCGGGAAAACCCACCTCGCGCGGGCCTTGATCCGGGCCTATCTGGGCAACCCGCTGGAGCCGGTTCCAAGCCCCACCTTCACTCTTGTGCAAACCTACGAAGGCGCAGGCGCGGCCCTGTGGCATTCTGATCTTTACCGTCTTGGCGATCCTTCCGAGATCGACGAACTGGGCCTGCTGGACGCCATGGATGATGCCATTTGCCTGATCGAATGGCCGGACCGACTGGCCCCCGACTGGCCCGAGAATGCCGCGCTCCTGCACCTTGAACGACGCGGCGATGACACCCGCGAAGCCGCACTTTTCGGGCCTGCGGGATCGGACCTCGCACAGCGTCTTGCGGCGGTGCTTCCGGAATGAGCCTCGCCCCATTTCTTGCGAGCGCCGGGTGGGCGGACGCCACGTCTGTACCCTTGGCGGGCGACGCCTCGACCCGGCGCTACCTGCGCCTGACCCTCGCGGACAAGACCGCCATCTTGATGGACGCGCCCTCTGCCACCGCAGCGGAACGCGCCAGCTACGCCGCCTTTCGCACCATCCGCGCGCACCTGCGCAGCATCGGCCTTTCCGCCCCGCAAGAGTTCCATGCAGATCCCGCCAAGGGCCTCATCCTGATGGAGGATTTGGGCGACCTCAGCCTCTCGCGCTTGCTGGAGAACACCCCTGACGCGGCCCGCGTGGCCTATGAGGCGACCGCGACCTTGATCGACCGCCTGAGGTCCGAGGCCCCGAAAAACCTCGCCGCGCCCAACCCCGAGGAAATGGCGCAGATGACCGCGCTTACCTTTGATTTCGTTGAAAGCAGCGACAGCTTGCGCGAAACGATATTGGCCGGGCTAACCGACGCGTTGAAGACTCATGCAGCGGGCGCGCGCACCCTGTCCCTGCGCGATGTCCATGCGGACAACCTGATGTGGTTGCCGGATCGCAGGGGTATCGCGCGGGTCGGCTTACTTGATTTCCAAGACGCGATGTTGCTGCCGCAGGGGTATGACCTTGCCTCACTGCTGGACGATCCGCGCCGCGTGGTTCCTGACGCGTGGCGGTCCGAGTTGATCGCCACCCACAGCACCCCCACCCGCATCGCCACGCTTTCGCTGCAACGCAACCTGCGCATTCTGGGCATCTTCCGGCGGCTTTCCACCGTCTATGGCAAGCCGTCCTACGCTGCCTATCTGCCACGCACCCGCACCCTTGTGGCGCGGGCCGCCAATACGCTGCCCGCCCTGCAACGACCCGTGGCCGAGTTGCTCGACCGAACTGCCCATTGGACCGCGCCATGAGCCTACCTTGCCTGATCCTTGCCGCGGGCTTTGGCACGCGGATGGGGGCGATGACCGCGACACGCCCGAAACCGCTGATCGAGGTCGCAGGGCGCAGCTTGCTGGATCACGCGCTGGACGCCGCAAGGGGCAGTGGCCCGATCACGGTGAACGCCCACTACCACGCCGATCAAATCGCGGCGCATCTGGCGGGCAAAGACGTGACGCTGCAACTGGAAACGCCCGATATTCTCGACTCCGGCGGCTCGGTGAAACGGGCCGCGCAGCAGATGGCCAAGGGCCCCTTGGCAACGCTTAATGCCGACAACGTCTGGACCGGAGAGGCTCCAATCCAACAGCTCGAAGCCGCCTTCGACCCTGCCAAAATGGGCGCGCTGCTGTTGCTGGTGCCTCGCGCCGAGGCCGTGGGCCGCATCGGCGGCGGGGATTTCGCCATGGCCCCCGATGGGCGGCTGAGCTTCGACAAATCGCCGGATACTTACGTCTATGTGGGGGCGCAAATCTTGGACCCCGGCCCTTGCCTATCGGACCCGCGCGATGTCTTCTCATTGCGCGATATCTGGCAGGGCTACGCGGCGCAGGGGCGCTTGTATGGCCTGGTTCACAGGGGCCGGTGGGCCGATGTCGGGCACCCTGACGGGATCACCATGGCCGAGGAAATGCAGCATGTTGTTTGAGCCGACCCCGGATGCCCGCGTTTTTGCGACGCCCCTTGGCGTGGATTTCTGCGCCTCGCTCATCACAGGGTTGGACGCGCTGTTGCAGGGCCAAGGGCCCGAGGCGATTGCGCGGGTCGAAATTCACGTCGCCAACGCCCGGATGCAGCGCCGGTTGCAGGCGCTTTATGCGCAGAAGGGGCCGGGGTTCCTGCCCCGTATTCGCCCGGTGTTGGCGCTGGCCGAAACCGCTGATCTGGAAGGGCTGGCCCCCGCCATGACGCCCTTGGCATTGCGGTTGGAACTGGCGCAGCTGATCGCCAAGCTGATCGACGCCAACCCCGATCTCGCCCCCCGAGCGGCGCTTTACGAGCTTGCCGACAGTCTGGCGGATTTCATGGGCGAAATGGTGGAAGAGGGCGTCACGCCCGACGAAATCGCCAATCTCGACATGGGCGACCATTCCGAACATTGGACCCGTGCGCGGGACTTCCTTGGCATCGCGCAACAGGTGATCGCGGCGGGCGACAGGCCCACGCCCGAGGCACGCCAAGCTATGGTTGTGGACCGTTTGATTGCTGAATGGCGGCGCAATCCGCCCAAGCATCCAGTGATCGTCGCGGGCTCTACCGGGTCACGCCGCGCCACGTTCCGGCTGATGGAGGCGGTGGCGAAGCTGCCCCAAGGGGCGGTGATATTGCCCGGCATCGACCGCGACATGCCAAGCGCCATTTGGAACGGCTTGTTGGACGGGCGACGCAAGGGCTTGGCGGGCGAAGATCACCCTCAATTCCGACTGGCGAAATTGCTCGATGCAATGGGGCTGGACCCGTCGCAGGTGCCGGTTTGGGGGCAGGAAACCCCGGCCGAGCCGCACCGAAACGCCGTTGTCTCGCTGGCGCTACGCCCTGCGCCCGTCACCAACCAATGGCGGACAGAGGGGCCGAGGCTTGCCGATGTGGGCGGCGCCATGGCCGGGGTGACACTGCTGGAAGCGCCCTCGCCCCAGATGGAGGCGACGGCCATCGCGTTGCGGATGCGAAAGGCGGTGCAGGACGGGCAGCGCACGGCCTTGGTCACCCCCGACAGGCGGCTGGCCCGCAAGGTCACGGCGCAATTGGATCGCTGGAATATCAAGCCCGACGACAGTGCAGGGCAGGTTCTAGCTCAGACCGCGCCGGGGCGTTTCCTGCGGCAGGTTGCCGAGGCGATGCACAGCCCCGTCACGTCCGAGGCGCTGGTCGCGCTATTGAAGCACCCCCTGTGCCATTCCGGCACGGAGCGGGGCGAACATCTGCGCCGCACCCAGGATCTGGAGCTGCAAGTGTTGCGCCGCGGCCTTGCCTTCCCTACCCGCGATGCGCTGAAGGATTGGGCCGAGGCCCGCGACAAAGACCCCGACGCGGTGGCTTGGGTGGACTGGCTGGCCACGCATTTGCTGGCTGAGGTGGACCGCGCCCCCCTGCCCTTGGCCGAGCGTCTGGCCCTGCACAAAGCCCGCGCCGATGCCTTGGCAGCGGGCTCAGGGCAACCCGATGCCGGAGAGTTATACGACAAAGAACCGGGCATCGAGGCCGCGAAACTGCTGCGCAATCTGGCAGCCGACGCGCCTTCGGCTGGCGCAATGTCGGCACGGGACTACGCCGATTTCTTCACCTCTCTCGCCCATGACCGGGAAGTCCGTTTTGCCCTGCGCCCCCATGCCGATGTGCTGATCTGGGGAACGCAGGAAGCGCGGGTTCAAGGGGCCGATGTCACCATCCTTGCCGGGTTGAATGAGGGCACATGGCCGCAAGCCGCCAGCGCCGATCCTTGGCTCAACCGTCCCCTCCGCGACAAGGCGGGCTTGCGTCTGCCCGACCGGGTGATCGGCCTGTCGGCGCATGATTTCCAGCAAGGCATCGCTGGCGGAGAGGTCTGGCTTTCACGCGCCAAGCGCGATGACGAAACGGACACAGTGCCTTCGCGTTGGTTGAACCGGTTGGTAAACCTGCTTGGCGGGGCCAGCGAGACGGCAGCGCAAGCGTTGGAGGACATGCGCGAACGGGGCGACAAATGGCTCGCGCTGTCTGAAACGCTCACCACCCCCGAAAAATCTGTCAAACCCGCCCCACGCCCCGCTCCGGCGCCGCAGAACATCACCCGCCTCACCGCGCTGTCGGTCACAGATATCGAGCGTTTGACCCGCGACCCCTACGCCATCTACGCCGCCCGCATGTTGCGCCTCAGGCCGTTGGACCCGCTGCGGGCCAGCCCCGATGCCCGTCTGCGCGGCACCGTGTTCCACAGCATCCTAGAGCAGTTCGTCAAAGCCACCCCCGTGACCCTGCCCCCCAACGCAAGCACCGTGTTCATGGAGATCGCCACCGAGGTGCTGGAACAACAGGCCCCCTGGCCCGCCGCCCGCTATCTTTGGCACCAACGGATGCAGCGGTTGCTGCCTTGGTATCTGATGCAAGAGGCCGATTTCCGGGACATTGCCGAGCCTTGGCTGCTGGAGGAACGCAAGGCATGGACTGTGCCGGGCCTATCGCTGACCCTCAGCGGGATCGCAGACCGGATCGACGCATTGCCCGGCGGGTCGGTGGCGATTTACGACTACAAGACCGGCAACCTACCCACCGACGGTATGGAAATCGCCTATAACAAGCAGTTGTTGCTGCTGGCCCTGATGGGTCAGGGCGGGGCCTTTGCGGAGCGTCCGTTGGACGTGGCGCGGCTGGCCTATGTGGGGCTTGGGACCAAGCCCGAGGTGCGGGTGCAGGAGTTTGACGCTGCGCTTTTGGCCGAGACCCAGAAAGGTCTGACCGAGTTGATTACCCATTACCGGCAACCTGACGCCGGTTTCCCGTCGCGGCGGTCACCCAAGAAAACCACCTATGGTGGCGATTACGACCACCTCGCCCGATTGGGGGAATGGGACGAAACCAAAGAGGCCGAAGTGATCCGCGTCGGCGAACAGCAAGGGGAGCGTGCCAATGGATGACGCCACCCGCGCCCAGACCCGCGCCGCCGATCCCGGCACCTCCACTTGGTTGGGGGCCAATGCCGGGTCCGGCAAGACCCGCGTGCTTACCGACCGCGTGGCGCGGCTGTTGCTCGACGGGGTGCCGCCTGAACGCATCTTGTGCCTGACCTACACCAAGGCCGCCGCGATGGAGATGCAGAACCGACTGTTCTCACGTCTTGGCGCATGGGCGATGAAGGACGATGCCGAACTGGCCGAAATGCTGGCCGCAATCGGCGTGCCGGGCGCAAGGCTGGAGCCCGCGCTTCTGGACGAGGCCCGCACGCTGTTTGCCCGCGCGATCGAGGCGCCGGGCGGGCTGAAGATCCAGACCATCCACTCGTTCTGCGCCTCGGTCCTGCGGCGTTTCCCGCTAGAGGCTCGCGTCAGCCCCGCCTTCACCGAAATCGACGACCGCGTGCAAGTTCGCCTGTTGGCCGACCTGCTGGACGACATGGCGGAAACCGACGATGGCCGCGAAGCACTTGGCCGTGTCGCGCCGTATCTGTCGGGCGATGATGGCGCGATGAGCTTGGCCCGCGCCGTTGCGGGTAAGGCAGAGGCCCTGAAGCAACCCGCCGATTGGGAAACGATCTGTGATTTTGCCGAGATTGATCCGGGGCTGACCGAGGCCGATATCATAAGCGCGGTGATTACGGGGGAGGAGGCCGAACTGGCGAATTTATTGCTCCCAAGTTTGGGGCCCAAGTACAACTTGCACATGGCCGCCTGTCGCGTGCTTCCCGGCTTTCCATGGGAACGCGCCACGCTCGGGGATTTAATAGGTCTTGAGCAATCATTTCTGAATGCCTCGTCATCTGCCACAGCCGTGCTTGGTGAACCTCGAGGAGGCCGATTTTTTACCAAAGCCGTCAAAGAGGCCATGGGGGACAGGTTAGACGATCTAATCGCGTTCATGGAGCGCATCGCAGAGGCACGGGTACAACGCACCGGGCTGATGACGGCGCAAATCACCCTCGCCCTGCACCAATTCGCGGCTCGGTTCCTGCCCCTGTACACCCGCGCGAAGGAGGCGCGGGGCTGGCTCGACTTTGATGACCTGATCGACAAGACCCGCAACCTGCTGAACAATTCCAAGGTGGCGCAATGGGTGCTGTATCGTCTCGACGGCGGCATTGACCATATTCTGGTGGACGAGGCGCAAGATACCTCGCCGCGGCAATGGGAAATCGTGCAGCGGTTGGCCGAAGATTTCGCCGCCGGAGAAGGGGCAAGGGAAGACGTACAGCGCACGATCTTTGTGGTCGGCGACAAGAAGCAATCCATCTATTCGTTCCAAGGCGCGGACCCGTCGGAATTCGACCGGATGCGTGACCATTTCGAAGCCCGCCTGCAAGAGATCAACGCCCCTTTTCAGGACGCCGCATTGATCCATTCGTTCCGCTCTGCCGCGCCGATCCTGGCGTTGGTGGACCGGGTCGCGGCGGGCCTTGGCGCGCCGGGGTTGGGTGATCTGGTTGAACACCGCTCGTTCTTCGGCACCAAGCCGGGGCGCGTGGACCTGTGGCCCGCGATTGAGCCGACCAAAGGCGGAGAGAAGCCCGCGTGGGACGACCCGCAGGATTTGGTCAGCGAGGATCACCATTCCTCGGTTCTGGCGCAGACCGTGGCCGAGCAGATTGGCGCGATGATAAACACCCCCCCGATGATCGAGGTGGAGGGCAAATCGCGCCCAGTCTCGGCGGGCGATATCCTGATCCTTGTGCGCCGTCGCTCTCCGCTGTTTCACAAGATCATTGCGGAGCTGAAGCAGTCGGGGCTGCCTGTGGCGGGAGTTGACCGATCTCAACTCACCTCGCCCTTGGCGGTGAAAGACCTGATGGCGCTGTGCCGGTTTCTGGCCACGCCCGAGGATGATCTGTCGCTGGCCTGTGTGCTGCGCTCGCCCCTGTGTGGGCTGTCGGAGGCGCAGCTATACGACCTTGCCCATGACCGCCCCGGCTTCCTTTGGTCAGCGATGCGCGACCGCGCCGCCGACTTCCCCGAGGCCCACGCGATCCTGAAAGACCTGCGCGACAACGCCGATTTTCTGAAGCCCTACGACCTGCTGGAACGCGCGTTGATCCGGCACAAGGGACGCACCCGCCTGATTGCCCGCCTTGGCCCCGAGGCCGAAGACGCCATGGATGCAATGCTGGCCCAAGCCCTTGCCTATGAGGCGACCGAGGTGCCCTCGCTAACGGGGTTCGTGGGTTGGCTTGATTCGGGCGACGTGCAGGTGAAACGCGATCTGTCGCAGGCCACCGGGCAAATCCGGGTGATGACGGTTCATGGGGCGAAGGGGCTGGAAGCGCCCGTGGTGATCCTGCCCGATTGTGCGCTACCGCGGGGCAACGCGGGCGCGGGCGTGCGGATTTTGGAACCCGAGGGCGGGCCGCTGATCTGGCAGCCAAGCAAGGGCAACGAAACCGATGCCGTTCTGGAAACCGTGGAGGCCAAAACGCTTCGCGAAACGGAAGAGGCGAACCGGCTGCTCTATGTGGCGCTGACACGGGCCGAAAGCTGGTTGATCGTGGCCGCATCGGGGCAGCTTGGCGCCGCGAGCAAACCGGCCTCCTGCTGGTACAAGATCGTGGCCGACGCGATGGAGGGGATGGGCGCTGTCCCCCTAAGCATCGCGGGCCTGCCCGAGACAGGCTTGCGCCTGCAATCGGGCCCTTGGCCTGAAGGTGAGAAGCCCGAGGCCAGCGATCACACCCGCGCCGTGTTGCCCGACTATGCCACCGCCGACGCGCCGCCCTCGGTCAAGGACAAGCCCGCGCGCAAACCCTCGGATCTGGGTGGGGCCAAGGCGCTGCCCGGCGTGGGCGACGACACGCAAACCGCCATGTTGCGCGGCACTGTCACCCATTTGCTGCTGGAACATCTGCCCCGCCTGCCCGAACCCGCTTGGCCCGCCGCCGCCCCTGGCATCGCGGCGCTGGAAGCCCCGGACCTGACGCCGGACGCGCTTTCCCCGATGTTGGAAGAGGCCACGCGCGTGCTGACCGATCCGGCGCTGTCGCATCTGTTTACCGATGCCTCCCTCGCGGAGGTAGAGGTCACGGGGTATTCCGACACGCTGCAATCGGACGTGATGGGCATCATCGACAGGCTGATCGTAACGGACGAGAAGATCACCGCAGTGGACTTCAAAACCAACGCCACGGTGCCCGCCAGCGCCAAGGACACGCCCGAAGGGGTGCTGCGCCAGATGGGTGCTTATGCAGAGCTGTTGGCCACGATCTACCCCGACCGCGAAATCGCGACCGCGATCCTTTGGTCACGTAGCGGCACTTTGATGGCACTGCCACACGATATCGTGTCTGACGCGCTCAAACGCGCAAGCAGTGCTTGACGGTCCGGGGCACCGTCCATAGGTTCTGTGCCCGACATAACCCCGCCTGGAGGGCACAAAGCCATGGCTACCACTGCCGTTACCGACGCCACTTTTGACACCGAAGTGAAGCAGTCCGACATCCCCGTTGTTGTTGATTTTTGGGCCGAATGGTGTGGCCCTTGCAAACAAATCGGCCCCGCTCTGGAAGAGCTTTCCGCCGAATACGAGGGCCGCGTGAAGATCGTGAAGATCAACGTGGACGAAAACCCCAACTCTCCCATGCAACTGGGCGTGCGCGGCATTCCTGCGCTGTTCATGTTCAACGGCGGAGAGGTCGTTTCCAACAAAGTAGGCGCCGCCCCCAAAGCCGCCCTGCAAAAGTGGATCGACGAAGCCGTCTAAGGCCCGTTTCAGCAATATTCTTGAAGGGCGTCCTGATCTTGCATCGGTGACGCCCTTTTTTGTTGCGAAATGCTCGTTTCCGCACCTGCGGCGGTTTGACCATTTCCGCTTACTTCCTATAGTTGTCAGCAGACCCCTTAGGAGAAGACCTCTATGGCCACGAATGATCGCAACCTCCGGGAAATCGGGCCGGATAAATCTCTGCTCCTCCTCGATGATGATGAACCGTTTCTGCGCCGCCTAGAACGCGCGATGGAGAAACGCGGGTTTGAGGTAGAGGCCGCGGGTTCTGTTGCCGCCGGCACCGCCATCGCAACGGCCCGCCCCCCCGCCTACGCAGTGGTTGATCTGCGGCTAGAGGACGGCAACGGCCTCGACGTGGTGGAAACCCTGCGCGAAAAACGCCCCGATGCGCGGATTGTCGTGCTGACAGGCTACGGCGCAATTGCGACGGCTGTAGCGGCGGTAAAGATGGGCGCGACGGATTACCTGTCCAAACCCGCTGACGCCAATGACATCACCTCTGCCCTGCTGGCCGAGGAAGAGGAAATGCCGCCCCCACCGGAAAACCCCATGTCCGCAGACCGGGTTCGGTGGGAACATATCCAGCGCGTGTATGAGCTGTGTGATCGCAATGTCTCGGAAACGGCGCGACGGTTGAATATGCATCGCCGTACGTTGCAACGCATCCTTGCAAAGCGCAGCCCCCGGTGAGGGCGCTGCTTGCCGTCGCGTTGCTTTTGGGCTGTGTCGGGACGGGCGCGGCCCCCGTGGCCGAGGGGCCGGTGGTTCCGATCCGTTTTGACAGCGGCGGAATAGAGGCGGTTGGCACCGGTCAACGCATCGACTTTGGCCGCGACCAAGCGGGCGTTCTGGAAACCATGACCCGCCTGCAAGGCCGCGCGCCCGCTGCACTTCCCTGCGACCATTCTGCAAACGCCGCGTTCCGTTGGCGCGACGGCCCGCTTCTGGTGTTTCGCAACGGCGCGTTCGCCGGGTGGAGCATTCCTGACCCGGCGCAATCGGCTGATGGCAGTACCCAGTTTGGGCAGACCTGCGTCCCCTTGGGTTAATCCCGCCCGCGCGGGGTGCGTTTTTCCACCGACAGCCCTTTGAGCGGCGAAGACACACCCGCCAAAAGGAAGCCGAACAGGTTGCTGAACCAGCCTTTGCGGGGCGGTTGATAATCATCCTCGGGGTCATCCAGCAAGTCGCGCTGATCGTGGGGAATGATGGTGCCTTCCGAGATTGCCTCCAGCAAGGCAACGGCATCGTCGTACTGCCGATCCAGCACGTAGATTTCCAAAGGGCCGAAAGCCAAAGAGTTCATCGGCAGGGTCGAGGTCGTTTCCAACCCCGGTGCGATGACAGTGAAATCCGCCCCCTCCAGCGCGGCGAGGGCCATGCGGATTTCCATCGGGTCAAAGCTGGCCGCGACACGGGTGAAGCCGTTGAAACGAGACATGGAAGCACCCAAGATTTAGCTGGCACTGGCGATGCTGCCGGAATCGCGGCGCAACCAAGTGACAAAGGTTTGCGCCCGACGGCTAAGGGGGCCGGGCAGATGGAGAAGATGATAAGCGTAGTCGGTATTCTCCTCCTCTGCCAGCACCTCCAACCGGCCGTCGGCAATGTCTGTTTCCACCAAAGCGTGGGGTTGCGCTGACACCCCGGCCCCGGCGCGGCAGGCGGGCAAGAGCAAGGCGTTAGAGGGCAATTCCGTCGTCACAAGTGTCTCTCGGTCGATGCCAAGGTTTAACAGGCGTTTGTTGAACTCTGTATGGGATTGGTCGATCAGCCAAGGCAGGGTTAGGACCCGGTCCCAAGCCGCCTTACTGGACAGATTCGAAGGGCTTGGACCAAAGCGCCCCGGCTGGCCGACGACGACCATTTTCGCATGGGTCAGCACGATCCCCTCTAACCCCGGCCAAGGGCCAGTGCCGTGACGAATGGCAAGGTCGATCCCTTCGCGGCGCAGGTCCACGACGTCTTGCGAGGTCTGAACGCTGAGCGGCACATCGGGGTGAGCGGACCAGAAAGCAGCGAGGCAGGGCATCAGCCAGTTCTCGGCAAAGCTTGGCGTGGTGGAGAGGGTGACGGGGCGATCCTCTCGCCCGCGCCTGAGCGATCTGACGCCCGCGGCGATTTCAGCGAAGCCCGCGCCAAGGTCGCGGGCGAGTTCTGCGCCCATCTGCGTAGGCACCATGCCCCGACCCGAGCGGCGCAGAAGGGGCTGGCCGAACTCTGTCTCCAGGGCGCGAACGTGGGCTGCGATGGCGGCATGAGTCACGTTAAGGGCCCGGGCCGCCTCAGACAAAGAGCCAAGGCGGGCGGCGGCCTCAAAGGCTCGCAACGCCGAGAGGGAGGGGATGTCACGCCAATCCATATGATACCTCAGATAACATATCATCAGTATTGCGGATTCGGAGATGTCGACGCAAGGGCGTATCAGGATGGCACAACCTTAGAAAGGAACGTGACATGTTTGGAATTCTCGCCAAGAGCCTGAAAGTGGCAAGCCGCACAGACCGCCCCTGGGGCGCACCCAACCACTGGGTGGAGCACGACCACCGCACCCGCGCCCAGAAAGAGCGCGACAGCCAAGACCAGCGGCGGTGGCTGCGGCAGACAGGTGTCATGTAAGTTTGAAATGGCATTGCGCGGATTGACCGCGCGATGCCCGTCCTTGTGCAAGAGGGGCGTTTAGCGGCGCGTCAAAGATCGTGCCGCTTGAGTATTTTGGTGACGATCGTGCCATCGCCCATTTGGTAGCCTTCGATCTTGCCATAATCCTCGAACCCGCGGGACTGGTAATAGGCCAGCCCGCTGGCGTTATCGGCGCGAATATTGGCGTTGATCCATGTGTACCCGAGGTCTTTGGCTGTATCGCGCATGGCGTTGAACAACTTGGAGCCGATGCCAAGGCCTTGGCGACCCGGCTTGGCGAAGGTGGCGATCTCGGCGGCTTCGGGCGGCAGATAATCCCCGCCGGGCGCGATGTACTGAAAGCCCAAAATCTCTCCCTCCTCGGTTTCCGCGACCAGCCACGCGCCGTTCGGACGGCTCATCCATCCAAGGATGTCTTCGCGGCTTATGTCGCCGGTGATCGCGGTGGTGCCGCCGATGGCGATCACCTCACGCAGGAGAGCGGCGATTTCGCCAGCGTCGAGGTCATGGGCAGGGCGAACGATCATAGGGACTCCAGCAGGGCTTTGTGACGGGCGGTAAAATCTTGGCGGACGTCCGAGGGCGGACGAAGGTGGAGGTGGAGACCGTCGATGATGGCGGGGTCGGGGTGACCGAAGAATTTGTCAGCCTCGGCGGGGTCGAACCCGGCGAGTTGAGTGGCCTCGAGCCAAGCAGAGATTTTGTCGGCGCGTTTGATAAGGGATTTCACCGACTTGGGCAGCACCGCAGGCAAGCCGAAGCGCAGGTGAATGGCGGCGGTCAGGCGGTCATCGAGCGCGCCGTAACCGGGGCCGACAGCGGCCTTCACGGGGGAAATCATATCGCCGATGACATATTCCGGCGCATCATGGAGCAGGGCCGCGAGCTGCCATTTGGCGGGGCCTTTGGGGGCGAGGCGGGCGTGGATGTCGGCGACGAGGATGGAGTGCTCGGCCACGGAATAGGCGAATTCGCCCCGGGTTTGTCCGTTCCAGCGGGCCACAAAGGCGAGACCGTGGGCGATGTCCTCGATCTCGATATCCATCGGCGTCGGGTCCAGCAGGTCGAGCCTGCGGCCTGAGAGCATACGTTGCCAAGCTCTCGGTTGTGTTTTGGGCATGGGGTGCTCCGGCGTAGTGGTAGGGTGGTTGTAGCAAGTGTTGCAGCGGGGGCCAGCCCCCACACCCCCGGAGGTGTATGGCCAAGGTGAAAAGGGGCGGGGCGCGAGAGTTTCCACGGGCAATTGCTTCTTGAGGCTTGAGCCCATGGTGATCTGGGCGGTTTGTGTTCTGAATTGAGGCGGGCAAAGGTGCCCGGGCTCGCCGCATTGCCGGAACGGAGGGGGGCTGGTATGGGGGCGCCAAACACTGCTTTTGATGAATGCCCGAGGAGGCACTGACATGGACGACTATATCGTCAAGGATATCGCGCTGGCGGATTTTGGCCGCAAGGAATTGGACATTGCCGAGACCGAGATGCCGGGCCTGATGGCGCTGCGCGAGGAATATGGCGCAGAGAAGCCTTTGAAGGGCGCGCGGATTGTGGGCTCGCTTCACATGACGATCCAGACGGCCGTGTTGATCGAGACGCTGGTGGAACTGGGCGCGGATGTCCGGTGGGCCTCGTGCAACATCTTCTCCACTCAAGATCACGCGGCGGCGGCGATTGCGGCGGCGGGTGTGCCTGTCTTCGCGATCAAGGGCCAGTCCCTGGAAGAGCATTGGGATTACCTCGATAGGTCCTTCATGTTTGAAGACGGCCCGAACCTGATCCTGGACGATGGCGGCGACGCGACGCTCTACATCCTGTTGGGCGCGCGCGCGGAAGCGGGTGAAGATGTGATCCCGGTGCCGGGTTCCGAGGAAGAGGTCGCCATCAAGGCGCAGATCAAGAAGCGTCTGGAAGCGAGCCCCGGTTGGTTCACCAAGATGCGCGAGCAGATCGTTGGCGTGTCGGAAGAGACGACCACCGGCGTGCACCGCCTGTATGATCTGCAAAAGAACGGCCAACTGCCCTTCCCTGCGATCAACGTGAACGACTCTGTCACCAAATCGAAGTTCGACAACAAATACGGCTGCAAGGAATCGCTGGTCGACGGCATCCGCCGCGCCACCGACACGATGATGGCCGGTAAGGTCGCCGTCGTCATGGGCTACGGCGATGTGGGCAAGGGCTCTGCCGCGTCGTTGGCGGGCGCAGGCGCCCGCGTTAAGGTGACGGAAGCGGACCCGATTTGCGCGTTGCAAGCCGCCATGGACGGCTTCGAGGTCGTGCTGTTGGAAGATGTGGTCGCGGACGCGGATGTGTTCATCACCACCACCGGCAATAAGGACGTGATCCGCATCGAGCATATGCGCGAGATGAAGGACATGGCGATTGTGGGCAACATTGGCCACTTCGACAACGAAATTCAGGTTGCCGCGTTGAAGAACCACAAGTGGACCAACATCAAGGAACAGGTGGACATGATCGAGATGCCTTCGGGCAACCGTCTGATCCTTTTGTCTGAGGGTCGCTTGCTGAACCTTGGCAACGCCACGGGCCACCCATCCTTCGTTATGTCGGCATCGTTCACCAATCAGGTGTTGGCGCAGATGGAGCTGTGGCTGCGCGGGGATGAGTATGAAAATCAGGTCTACATCCTGCCCAAGAAACTCGACGAGAAGGTTGCGCGTCTGCATCTGGCGAAGATCGGCGTGAAGCTGACGCAACTGAACAAAGAGCAGGCGGATTATATTGGCGTGCCACAAGAAGGCCCGTTCAAGCCCGAGCATTACCGCTACTGATCCGCGCTTGATAGGATCGAGAAGGCCGCCCCTGAACCGGGCGGCCTTTTGCGTTTGGGCGTATAGATTGTTGAAAGCAGGCGGTTTCGTCCGGCTGGTAATGGGGCGCAGCGGAGGGGAAAGGCTTCTCGGGTCAGGGCCTGTTGGGGCGGCGAATGCCCACACACAGTTAAGATAGGAACGCGGCGCCGCGTCGTGCGACAATCGCTAACGTCACGGGTTTTAACCGCAACGCCCGGAAAGAATGCGCGCCTCCGGTGCCAGACATCCTACACCCTTCGGCCCGGCATGGGGGTGGGGGTGGTCTGTGGGTCTGGCGAGAGACCATCGTCGTGTCCTGCAAAGTGCCCAAAAGGCGCTTCACATAGGTTAACCTATCCAAGGTATCCTCTGGCATGGTTGCGAAAGCGTTAACGCAGCCCCCGAAAGTTGCAGTTGGTTCATCCCCGCCCTTGTTGCCCCGTAACCGCAGGGGAGGCTGCACCGCCTTTTCCCTGCAAGTTTTCCTTCCTTGCAGCCGCCGCCTAGGGTTAACCTCTGCCCGAGCCCTGCCCGAAGGCCGGGTGCAAGATAACGAGACAACAACGGGGGACTTCCGTCCAATGGGAAAACGTGACGATCTGATCGCGCAATACGCCGACGACCTGCGCAACAAATGTGGCATGGAGCCTGATATGGCTCTGCTCGAGAAAGTAACAAAAGGCTGCGGCCCGGCGATTTACAACGCGGATGCGTCCACGGTGGCGGGCAGCCAGCCAGCAGAGCTGGAGACCGTGAAGAAGAACTTCCTGATGAAGAAGCTCGGCCTGCCAGACGGTCCGAACCTGATGGATGGCATCAACTCGGTCATCGACATCTATGGCAAATCCGAGCGCAACAAATACCGCGCCGTTGTCTATTACATGCTGACCAAGCACTTCGGCAAAGAATCCGTCTATGGCTAAGGCCTGACGGCGTCGCAAGATATGGGCCTGCCCGAGATTGGGCGGGCCTTTTTTCGTAGGAGAAGCAGCATGTTAGAGCTACGTCCGAATTGCGAATGGTGCGATGTTGATTTGCCGCCAGACAGCGCCGATGCCCGCATTTGCAGCTATGAATGCACCTATTGCGCCCGCTGCGTGGAGACCGTGCTGCGCAACGTCTGCCCTACCTGCGGCGGCGGGTTTGTGCCCCGGCCGATCCGCCCGAAGCACGCCCATCGCGACGGGCTGACCTTGGGGCTTGGCCATCAACCGGCCAGCACCATACGCAAACATTCGCGCTGATCCGAGGCAGAGCTGCGCGCGCTGTGTGACCGTTTGGCCGATACGCCGCCAGAGCAGCGTTAGACTTTACCTAAAATCCTCTGGGCAATTCCTTTGCGTTTTGACGCGCGCAAAGCGTATCAACCCTGTGTCTGGCCAGCACGGCGGACCCATATTCTGATACACGAGGCGGAGCGAGGCCGCGCGTGGGTGGATGGGGGGTCCTGAGGGGTCGGGATCCCCCATTTTCATTGCAAGGTCTGTCTCTCCTTATAGATCACGCACTTCTGCCATAGATGTGAGTAGCCTCAGGTGATCGAGCTAGGGTAGCCTTCGGAAGATTAGCTTTCAGGAGGCCGAACAATGCGCATTTTCCCCGTTCTTACCCTTTGCATGGGCCTTGCCGGGCTTGGCGGCTTGGCGTTGCCTGCTGATGCGCAAGCCACGGCGACCGTCCTGGCGTCCGGCCAATTCCAGGACGCCGATGCACGACACCAAGGGGCCGGCACCGCGGCAATCGCCCAAACCGCAGATGGGCGCACGATCCTGCAATTCGCTGATTTCTCGGTCACACCCGGCCCCGATCTGGAGGTTTGGCTGGTCGCCGACGACACCCCCGGCACCTCGGCGGCGGTATTGGCCAGTGAGTGGGTTTCACTTGGGTCGTTGCAGTCGCCAAACGGCACGCAAACCTATGAGATCCCCGCCAATGTGGACGCCAGCGCCTTCGGCAGCGTCGTGATCTGGTGCGAGGACTTCAGCGTATTGTTTGCGACTGCCACGTTGCGCTAGCGACCGTGGGAAGGGGGGCGGCGGGCTAGAAGCCCGCCCTACAACCCGCCCATCGCACAAACCGCTTTCCATTCGGCGTCGGTCACAGGCTGAACCGATAGGCGAGAGTTCTTTACCAGCACCATATCCGCCAGCTCATCCCGCGCCTTGATCTGATCGAGCGTGACCGGCGTGGGCAGGGCCTTCACCGCTTTGATATCCACGCATTCCCAACGGGCATCGTCCGTTGTGCTGTC
The DNA here is from genome assembly GCA_025141835.1 of Rhodobacteraceae bacterium M385. NCBI lineage: Bacteria > Pseudomonadati > Pseudomonadota > Alphaproteobacteria > Rhodobacterales > Paracoccaceae > Rhodobacteraceae bacterium M385. The sequence goes on from CP081102.1 coordinate 3,784,760, forward strand.
AGGGTGCGCGGCCGCGATGACCTCCACGATCCCCACAACGGCCTTTTCCGATTGCGAGTGGTAGAAGAACCCGAGGTCGCCCACTTCCATGTCGCGCATGAAGTTGCGTGCTTGGTAGTTACGCACGCCGTCCCATTCCTCGCCCACATCGCCTTTGGCCACCTGGTCGGTCCAACCCCAGACGCCGGGCTCGGATTTGAACAGCCAGTAGGCCATTAGCCGATCACCTTTTTCCATTGCTCGATCCGCACCTTCTCGAACAGGCCCGCCTTGGCGTAGGGGTCGTTGTCGGCGAAGTCATAGGCCTCTTGCATCGTCTCGACCTCGATCACCAGAAGCGTGCCGGACATGCCGCCGTTTTCGTCAATGAACGGCCCGGCCATGACCAGTTTTCCGCTGTCCTTGGCATAGGCCAGATGGGCGTCCCGGTTATCAAGGCGGGTTTGCAGGTGGCCGGGTTTGTCGGTGGCAATCAGGGCGCAAAGCATCGGGGGTTACTCCGGTTTTAGGGGGCGAGACAGAAGGTGGCTGAGGGCGCCGTCAATGTCGAGGGTCCCATCGGCCAAAGCCGCGACGGTGTCGGCAATCGGCGTATCTTCGGGGGAGGCGGCCAACTGCCGGGCCGTGTGAAGGCCCTCGACCGTGGTGCCTTCCGGCAGGCTTTCGCCGGTGGCAAGCGCGTGGCCAAAACGAAAGTTCCGCGACTGGATGGAGCCGCAGGTCAGCACCAGATCGCCAAGGCCGGAAAGGCCGGTCAGCGTCTCGGACAGGGCACCTTTGGCGGTGGCATAGCGTGTCATTTCAGCAAAACCGCGGGCGATCAGGGCGGCGCGAGCGCTTTCCCCCAGCCCCTTGCCGATCACCGCCCCGGCGGCGATGGCGATCACGTTTTTCAGGGCACCGCCAAGCTCGGCCCCGACCACATCCTCGGTCCGGTAAAGGCGCAAGGCGGGCGTGCTCAACGCCTCTTGCAGGCGTTCGCCTTGGTCGGAGTCAGCGCAAGCGATCGTCAGGGCGGTCGGCAGGCCGCTGGCGATGTCGGCGGCAAAACTCGGCCCGGTCAGCTGCGCCACAAAGGGCGCCGCATCTGCGAGGAGGGCCGTGGGACCACGGCCCGAGGAGCGGTCGATGCCTTTGGCACAGGAAACGGCCACGGTTGCCTTCAAGGGCGTTTCAGCCGCGAAGCGGCCCATGCTTTGGGTCGGCACGGCGATCAGCGCGATGTCGGCGTCACAGGCACCCGCATCCCCCGTCACCCGCAGGTTTTCCGGGAACTTCTGCCCCGGCAACCGAGGGCTCTCGCCCCCCGCTAACGCTGCCGCATCCCGCGCCCAAAGCGTCACCTCAAGACCCGCCTTTGCATAGGCAATCGCCAGCCCCGTCCCAAACGCCCCGGCGCCGAAGACATCCAGCCTCATGCCTTGGCCCCTTTCTTGCCCGAGCCGATCATCGGCGCGGCGTCCGTATCCAGCGGCCAGCGCGGACGGGCCGACAGGTCCATGCCATCCACCCGCCCGCCTTCATATGCCAAAAGGCCCGCGTAGGCGATCATCGCGGCATTGTCGGTACACAGCGCCAGCGGCGGCGCGGCGAAGGGCAGGTCGGTAACGGCCTCTAGCGCGGCGCGCAACGTTTGGTTCGCAGCGACGCCGCCCGCGACGGCGAAGGCTGTGACCTCTCCCATCGCTAGGGCGCGGCGCGATTTCTCGGCCAGCACATGGGCCACGGTCGCTTGGAACCCGGCGCAGATATCGGCGCGGTCTTGTTCTGTCAGCCCGCCGTTTTCGGCGACCAACCCGTCACGCAGTCGCAAGACAGCGGTTTTCAGGCCCGAAAAGCTAAGGTCACACCCCGGACGATCCATCAGCGGACGGGGCAGTTTGAACCGGTTCGCGTCGCCGCTCAGCGCCGCTTTCTCGACCGAGGGGCCACCGGGTTGCGGCAGACCCAACAGGCGGGCGACTTTGTCAAAAGCCTCGCCGGGCGCATCGTCGATGGTGCCGCCAAGACGCGTGAAGCTTTCAGGCCCCTCCACGCGCAGGAACTGGCAATGACCGCCCGAGACCAGAAGCAGCAGGTAGGGAAACGCCAACCCATCGGTGAGTTGCGGCGTTAGGGCGTGGCCCGCCAAATGGTTCACCCCCACTAGCGGCTTGCCCAGGCCCAAGGCCAAGCCCTTTGCCGCCATGACCCCGGACAAGACGCCGCCGATCAGCCCCGGCCCCGCCGTCACGGCAATGGCATCCACTTCGCGCAGGGCAATGCCCGCCGCCGCCACCGCCTCTTCCACCACCAGATCGAGCGTTTCGGCATGGGCACGGGCTGCGATTTCGGGGACCACGCCGCCGAAAGCTGCGTGCAGATCGGTTTGAGAGGACACCACGTTGGACAGGATCGCCACGTCGTCCCCCGAGCCGCGTAAAATCGCGGCGGCGGTGTCGTCGCAACTGCTCTCGATGCCTAGAATGGTCAGTGCCATGACGCTCGTCCGACTAATTGGCCCGATTGTATGGCCCATGCCTGCGAGGTAACACTGCGGCCCATGCAAGTCCACCAGACGCCCACGCTCCTGCTGACCCGCCCCCGCACTGCTTCCGAGCGGTTTGCCGAAGGATTGCAAGGGGCCGACATCGTGATCGCCCCGTTGATGGAGATCGTTGGCACCGGGGAGAACGTGTCGTTGGAAGGGGTGCAGGGCGTGATCCTGACGTCCGAGGCGGCGGTTGCATTTCTGCCGCCCGCGCGGCTTCCCGCCTATTGTGTCGGCCCCCGCACCGCGCGTGCGGCGCAGGCTATTGGGCTTGAGGCCGAGGTTTGCGGCCCCGACGCCGAGGGTCTTGTGACCGCTCTGCGCAACCGGCAGCTGAAGGGGCACTTGGTGCATGTCCAAGGCACCCATACCCGAGGCGACATCGCGGAACGGCTGAGCTCTGACGGCTTGGTCGTGACAGGGATTGCCGCCTATGACCAACGCGCCACACCGCCGCTGCCTTCGTTCCATAAGGCGCTGGCGCAACCTGAACTGATTGTGCCGCTTTTTTCACCACGCAGCGCGGACCTCTTTGCAACGGCCGCAACCCAGCTTCGCAGCGACACGCAGATCCTTGCCCTCAGCCAAGCGGTGGCCGAGGCTCTGCCCCCCTCCATGCAGGCCCAAGCCCATGTGATCGCCCACCCAAGCGGCGCAGAAATGCTTAGGTTCTTGGAACGATATGGGGTGCAAAGGAATTCCCCCTAGAAGCCTCCGCGGCGTCATGACAGTTTGGACCGGGCTGACTCGGCCCCTTCACCACGCTAAGTATGCGAGTGCGAGTAACATTCAGTAGGGGGCCATCACCCATGGCGAAAAAATCGTCTACCCGTTCGGGACGCCAGAAATCCCAAGACGAGACTGTAACGCCAGAAAATGGCGCGGAAAGCGTTGCCGAAGGCGCGGGCGAAATGGGTGGCGATACGGTCTTGGTAGGCGATGACACCCTTGGGGAAGACAGCGTCGCGGCAGAGCCGGCGGTCGGTGACCGGGTCACGATTGAACCCGGCGATACGACAGCAGCAGAGGTCGAAGCTGACGATCCGGCACAGACAGAAATTCTGGACGCAGACACGGCGGAACCTGCGGCAGAGCCTGCCTCTGATCCCGCGCCCGACCCTGCCCCCAATACGGACGTCGCCCCTGTTCCTGCCCCCGTCATCCAAAAGCGTGGGCCGGGCATTTTCGCCCTGCTGCTTGGCGGTGTGGTCACCGCGGCCTTGGGCTATGGCGCCGCGATTTACGGCTACATCGGCAACAATGACACCAGCGCCACCGATACGGCCCTGGCCGAGGCTTTGGCGGCGATTGATGCTCAAGAAAGCACGATCACCGCGCTACAGGCCGAGGTCACAGCCCTTGCCGCCGTGGAACCTCCGGTGATCCCAGAGGTCGACCTTTCGGGCGTCGAAGGCGCGATCGCGGGCGTGGCCAGCGACGTGGCGGGTTTAGGCACCGGGATTGAGGCGCTGACAGGCCGCGTTGTGGCTTTGGAAGAACGCCCGATTTTCACCGGCGAAGTTGCCGCAGATACCGCCGCGATGACCGAAGCTGTCGAGGCGCTGGAAGCCCGCGTAGCAGCAGAACAAGCCGCCGCCGCCGAGGCCGTTGCCGCAGCAGAGGCCGCAGAAGCTGCCGCTGCGCAGGAAGCGCAAGCCGCCGCCGATGCAGCCGCCGCCGCAGTGGCAGAGGCCGAAGCAAGCGCCGCCGCCACCGCTGCTGCGACCCAATCGCAGGCCGCCTTAAGCCGGGTACAGGTCGCCTTGGCTGCCGGGGGGCCGTTTGCAGAGGCCTTGGCCGACATCTCGGTCGATGTGCCCGAGGCTCTGTCCTCCGTGGCAGAAACCGGTGTGCCGACGTTGGAAGACCTGCAAGCCAGCTTCCCTGCCGCAGCCCGTGCCGCGCTGCCGATCGCGTTGCGCGAAACCGCTGGCGACAGCGCCGCCGACCGGGTCGGCGCCTTCTTGATGGGCCAAATCGGCGGACGCTCTGTCGAGCCGCGCGAAGGCGACGACCCCGATGCCGTGCTCAGCCGCGCAGAAGCCGCTGTTGCGGCGGGGGATTTGCCCGCTGCCCTGTCCGAGTTGACCGCGCTGCCTGAAGGGGCGCAGGCGATGTTGAACGATTGGGTCACGCAGGTTGAAACCCGTGTTGCCGCCGATACTGCGCTGGCGGAGCTTTCTGCCGCGCTTGAAAACTAAGGGCCCTTCCACAGGCCACTCGCGCCCTTAGGGGCCCAATGAAGGATCGCGCCGAATGCTCTGGTCGCTGCTAAAAATCATGGTTTTCATCCTCATTGTCGTGGGGGCGGTGTTTGGCATCACTTACCTGACAGAGCTGGATAACCTTGGCCTGCTCATCATCTTTGGGCGGGAATATGTCATCACCCCATTCCTTGCGGTGGTGAGCGCGCTGGTGCTGCTTTTGGCGGTGTGGATTCTGTTCAAGATTGTCGGCCTGATCGTCGCGACACTGCGCTTCCTGAATGGCGATGAAACCGCCGTCAGCCGCTACTTCGACCGCCGGTCCGAGCGGAAGGGCTACGAGGCGTTGGGTGAAGGCATGATGGCGCTGGCCGCCGGCGAAGGCCGCTTGGCAATCCGCAAAGCCGAACGCGCGGGCAAGTACCTGAAACGCCCCGAACTGACGAACCTGGTGGTGGCACAGGGCGCAGAGATGGTGGGCGACAAGGCGCTGGCCACCCAGACGTTCAAGGCCATGGTCACCGACGAACGCACCCGCTTTGTCGGCGTGCGTGGGTTGATGCAGCAAAAGCTGGACGAAGGCGACACAGACACGGCGCTGAAACTGGCCGAGAAGGCCTTGGTCCTGCGTCCTAAAAACGCCGATGTGCAGACGACGCTGATCTCCCTTCAATCGCGCTCCGAGGATTGGCAGGGGGCCCGTGGAACACTGGCCGCTGCCCTGAAAGCAGGCAATGTGCCGCGTGATCTGCACCGTCGCCGCGATGCGGTGCTGGCGCTGGCCCATGCCCGTGACGCCATGGCCGAAGGTCAGGTTGTTACCGCCACCCGCGACGTGGCCGAAGCCAACCGCCTGGCCCCCGGCCTTGTGCCTGCCGCCGTCATGTCGGCCCGGATCGACGTGGAAGCAGGGCGCAAACGCCAAGCCGTGAAGACCATCCGCAAGGCTTGGGAACAGGCCCCTCACCCGGACCTCGCCGCCGCGTTCGCCCTGATCGAACCTGATGAGACCCCGGCCCTGCGCCTGCGCCGCTTCCGCCCGCTTCTGGGCAAGCACCAAGGCCACGCCGAAGTACGGATGTTGGAGGCCGAGTTGCACATCGCGAACGAGGATTTTCCCGCCGCCCGCAAAGCGCTGGGTGATCTGGCAGAAACTGCCCCAACGGCGCGGTCGCTGACGATCATGGCCGCGGTTGAGCGGGGCGAAGGCGCCCCGGACCGGGTCGTGCGCGGCTGGCTTGCCCGCGCCGTCACAGCGCCACGCGGCAACCAATGGATGTGCAACAACTGTGGCCATGTCCACGAAGACTGGACCCCGGTTTGCGCCAATTGCGAAAGCTTCGACACGCTGGAATGGGCCGAGGCCCGTCAATCGGAGGCCTCTCTTGCGGGGCCAACCCAAATGCTGCCCCTAATCGTAGGCGCGTTGGAGGACCGTGGCGAGGAAGAAGACGCTGAGGTTGTGACAGAAGAGCCCTCTGCGTCCCAAGACCCCACACCGATCGACGCGGAAGACGCTGAAGTGGCCGACGCCACCCCGGAACCGGAATCCGAGGCCGGCATTTCGCGAATTTAGGTCTATGAAATCGCCGTGCGCCTTGCTATTAGCGCGCCCGGTACGCCTCAATAGCTCAGCTGGTAGAGCAGGTCCTTCGTAAGGACAAGGTCGGGGGTTCGAGTCCCTCTTGAGGCACCACTTTCCAATCCGAACATAGTTAGTGATATCCGAAAGATTACCTGCACGAACGAGCTTCGGTGCGATGCCGCTGCGAAATCGGGCAAGTGGCCAGCCTAGGCACTTTGATTGACGCGTGTATGACGGCTGATCGTATTGCGTCACACCGGCCGCGCTTAGGGTGTTTAGGGCGACACGGGCTGTGCGGCTCCCTCTGCCCTGCCTAAACAACGCCCCCGTCGCATCAGAAAAACGCCACAGTTCCTACCTAAGTAATAATGAACGAGAGCCCGTCCGAGCCTTTCCGACGCGGTATGTAACTTCGTAACGAGAGTATTCGTTACGGCCGAGCCCGTTGTTCGTGGCCGTTCAGATACTGATAGTAAATTCCGAAGCTTAACTCATTTTCAGAGGTTCAAACCGATGACCGATACATTGCCAAAGGTTCTTCACGTTGATGATGACCTCGACATCCTGGAGGTCTCCAGGTTGGCGTTGGAAACTGTCGGCGGTCTTGAAGTTGTTCAGTTTTCTTCCGGCTTCAAGGCCGTTGAAAACGCCGCCGCTCTCCATCCTGACTTCTTCCTTCTAGACGTGATGATGCCAGAAATTGACGGGATCGAGACGTTGCAGAAGCTTCGCGATATACCGGAGTTCAGCGGCACACCTGCGGTTTTCATGACGGCCAAGGCTTCGCCCGATGACATTACTGCGCTGCTCAAGTGTGGCGCGGTGTCGGTTATCAAAAAGCCGTTCGATCCCATGACTTTAGCGGGCGAGATTGTCGATCTGTGGCAGAACTCACGCCAGGGCATCGCTGCCGCCTGAACGCAGCAAATCGCTACCGAAGGCCCCTCCCTTAACTGAGAGGGGCTTTTTTGTGCCTAGCGCGCAGTGCCCCCTTTAACCAGCGGCGTCGCTTTAGTTCATCGCCGCTTTGCCGGGCGCGGGGAATCGCCCCCTCCAGTCGCTACTCATTCAGCCCTGACACGAGGGCACATGCAGCAGTGTGCGCACGAAAAAGGACCCGGTCGCGCGTTGGCGACGGGCCCTGTTTATTGCGTGGTTCTTTCGCCGGACCCGAAGCGCGGCAGTGCGACCAGGCCGGGAACTTCAGGCTGCGTGGTCTAGCCGATTCTTAGATGGGTCCTTTGCGGCGCCGTCTGCATTCAGGCGGTCGAACTCCACGAAGAACGTCGTCCCGACCCCCAACTCGCTGACGTAATCAAGGGTCGCGTCGTGCCGCTCGATAATCTGCTTGCTGATGTTGAGGCCAAGTCCCGTGCCCCCCACGCGTCGAATGTTAGACGAATCCACTTGGCTGAACTTGCCAAACACGCAGTCCTTGGCGCCGTCGGGGATGCCAGTGCCTTCATCTTCCACAGAAATGCGGACACGGTTACCGCGCGTTTCCACGCGCACCTGCACCGAATCTCCTTCTTCAGAGAACTTCAACGCGTTGGACAGCAGATTGCTCAACACTTGGATCAAGCGGTTCCGGTCGCCAGAAATCTCGCAATCTTCGCGGCAAAGGTCAGTTGTGACCTGAATGCCCAGTTTGCTGGCAAACCCTTCCGTGGATTCGACCGCCTCTTGCACGAGGCCGTTCGCATCAACAGGGCTGAAGTGGAACTTCATCTCTCCGGCTTCAATTTTCTGCATGTCGAGCAGATCTTCGATCAGCGCCGCGAGGCGTTGGCCGTTCTTGGTCGCAATATCCACAACGGGTTTCAGGTTCGGAGGCAAAGCGCCGAGCTTGTCGTTGTTAACCAATTCGAGGGACCCGATGATCGACGTCAGCGGCGTGCGCAATTCGTGGCTGACGGTCGCGAGAAACCGTGATTTCACTTCCAAGGCTGCCTTCGTGCGCTCGTTCTCTTCCCGGATCAGCTTCATCTGCTCAAGCCGTTCTTTGTAGCTGAGGTAAAACTTCACCGAAATATCGGCGATAAAGTAGAGCACAAAGATGATCGTGAAGAATTCCAACCAGATCGAGGAGCCGATAGCCGGCACGTAACGCACCACATCAAGGAACGCGATGCACAGGAAAGCGACGGCATAGATCGACAAGCGTAGCAGCAGAATGCCAACCATTTGACTGTTATACATCGTCGCAAAGACAGAGGCCGAGAATAGGAAGAACAGAGGCGTGAAATGACCAGGCGACGTTTGCAGGAACGCGATGTTCACGATGAACAGGCTAATCGCGATGCTGCTTATGACCGTGTTACGGGCGATGCGCCGTAGAATACGCTCTCCCATGACCGGGTCTTCGCCGTCCCATGACCGAGATTGACGCCCCAAGATCACATCAAGCATTTCGGTGATGGCCACCAACGCGTAACAGGTAAAGATCGCGTAGGGATCGAAGTAGAACGCCGAAAGGATTGCCGCCCCTAGGAAACTGGCCTGGCGATGCCAAACCAGTTGGTTTGCGAGGGTAATATAGTCCCTGATGTGCTGCTCACGGCCTTCAGAGCTGAACCAATCGGCCCTGTTTGCCCACATTGTTTTCCATTGCTGCATAATGCTTCCACCTCTTTCGCAAGGTTAGCAATACATATGAAATGCGTCTAAATTTGTGCACTCACGCGGCCGGACCGCGCCTTTTTAGCCCATTTGAGGCGGAGGTAAGGCAGATTTGGTAACAATTCTCAGGCAAAGACCGCCCCGATCCGGGCCACGCCTTTGCCTTGGAATCCGCGCTCTAAGACTGTCAGGCAGCCTTAGAGTTAGAGATCTTGGGGGAGGGATAGACCCCAGCAAGTTCAGGGAACGCGATGTCGGAATGCGGCACCTCGTCCACCGGACCAAACACCGGGGTGCGGGCAAGAACGGCCTCGCGCTGCTCTCGCACCTTGGCGGTAAGAAGCTGAATCGGCTTCTTCAGGCCCGGATAGCTGCGAGGTTCTGACACAATCTCGTACCCAAGATACCGACGGTAAAACGCCGAATGCTCGGCCCGCACAGGGGCAAGGGCCAGGTCGATATCATAGAACATCGTGGCGAGGAATGGGATGCGCAGCGCCAGAAAATGCAACGGTACGCGGCGCTTACGGGCGGCGGGGGCAATCACGAAACGCGTCGAATCCAGCGCCGTTTTCCCAAGTTTGATATCGTCCATGATCTCGGGGAAGACTTCCAGCGTAGGAGAGGCAAAGGAAAGCTGGGACAGCAGGTGCAGCCGGACAGAGGCGAAGATCTCTCCGTCATATTCTACCGCGACGTGGACGCAATTCGGGGTTTCGTCGAACGGGTCCGTCATCATCAGCCGCTCATTCGCAGGAATGGACTTCTCGGCGCGATAACAATTGTAGCGCAGGCGGTACACCTCCTCGAGCTCTTGATCCGTGCTGAGAACCCGGTAGCGGGCGCGTTTCAGTGCTTCGATCACTTGATTATTCATGGTCATCCCCGCTTGTTTCTGACGGTGCCCGGCACACCAATAAGTCGCTGTAGCCGCGGTACACGGTGTCTTCGCGGTGGATTTCAAACCCCGCCGCCGTGACCGCCGTAGCGAGTTCTTCCGCGCTATGGGTCCAGTAGACGCCCTTTTGCTGCGCGTCATAGATCGCGGAGTTCTGCTTGGCGATTTCACGTCCCTGCCAAAACACCCGCAAAGCGCCCAACAACCCGTGCTTGGCCTTGATGCTGCCAAACAGGTAGCGGCGCCAATCGGCCACATCCATGTCCCGCCCAAGGTCCACAAGGAACAACCAACCGCCGGGCCGGAGCAATCGGCGCAGATCCTTCAGGCGCTGTTGCGGGTTGGGCATCGCGTAGATTGCGTGAACACAAACGATCAGGTCCGCCTGATGCGATGGCGAAAAGCTTTCGAGCGCGACGTTGTCGTAAGTGATATTGCGGTGCGCCGACAATTTGGCTTTTGCCGCGGCAATCATGCCGGGATCAGGTTCGGCCAAATGGATTTCACTATCGGGGCAGGCAATCGCCGCCCTTTCGGTGTAATTTCCGGTCCCCCCGCCGATGTCATAAATCAGTTGAGGCGTTTCAATTGAGGCGAGGAATGTATCGAACGATGAAAGGATCGCCTGATACTCTGGATTGTGTTCAGACAGCAGATCATATGCAGTTGCATAGGCGCTCCAATCGGCCCGCACCGATTGGTCTGCTGTTTCTGATTGATAGACGTCAAGGGGCATTGCCCCGTCAGCGTGAGCGCGTGACGGCATAAGAAGAGTCTCCAAAATTCAACTGCGTGCGAATGAATATGCGACTCGTTACCCGACCTAAAACGTGCCTTTAAATGGCCATTTTTGCAAGGCCATTCCATCGGCGTGCGCCTTTCTGGTCGCTGATTTCGTTCAACAAAAGAAGGCGCACCAAATATGAATGTTGCAAATTTCATAGTGTTTCTTAGTGTTTTCGCGCAATACGACACACGAAACTCGGCGCCGCAAAACGTGGCGCAAAAAAGGCAAACTTGTCAAAAATTGGGCGATATTTTTATCGACCCGCCGGAAAACGGCCCCATTTATCGGAGAGCAATGAGGCAGCGCAAAAGGCGCAGTAACCTTGGAGCCGAGATGAAAGTCGAAACCATCCATGACGATCCGGTCGCTCTGGATCTTGTCGCTCATTTTCTGGGTATTGCCGATCATGACAACATCAACGCCGCCCCATCGGGCCGCGCGACACGTAAAAAGAACCGCACGGTTGTGAAGGCATAATCCACGCCTCTAGGCAGGAACTTCTGCACCAGACGCGCGGCGCGCTTTACAGAACCGTTCGCGACAGGCTCTAATCAGGGCCAATGGAAGACCCACCAAACATGCCCCAGACCTGCGATGTCGTCATTATTGGCGGCGGTCCGGCTGGGTCCACCATGGCCGCTCGGCTGGCGGAAATGGGGTTGGACGTTGTGCTGTTCGACAAGGACGTACACCCAAGGTTCCACATTGGCGAAAGCCTTCTGCCCCGAAACCTGCCGATTCTTGCGCAGCTTGGCGTGCTAGACGCGGTTGAAGCGATCGCGGTTAAGAAGTTTGGGGCCGACCTTGCCCTACCCGACCGGGAAGATTACCGGAAATTCGATTTCGCCGAGGCCAACCCAAGCCACCCCCACGCCTTTCAGGTTAAGCGGGCCGAGTTTGATCACCTGCTGCTGCAAAACGCCCGCAAGGCCGGGGCGCGGGTTATGGAGGGGGTGCGCGTTAACGATGTTAACTTTGAGGGGGCGGAATGCGTTAACGTGACGGTGGACGGCGCCGGGCCCGTTTGGCAGACGCGATTTGTGGTGGATGCCAGTGGGCGAGACACGTTTCTGGCCGCACGCATGAAAACGAAAGAGCGCGACCCAAACCACAACAGCGCCGCCGTGTTTGCCCATTACAAAGGCGTGCAAAGACGCCCCGGAACCGACGCGGGCAACACGAGTGTCACCTGGTTTGAAAACGGGTGGTTCTGGACGATCCCGCTGTCGGAGGGTGTCGATAGCGTGGGGGTCGTGTGCGACCCGGAATTCCTGAGGACCCGCAAAGGCCCCTTGGACGAGTTTCTGGCTGAAACAATCGCCTCATGCCCGCAGATGCGCCAGCGTATGGCCGATGCACAACCGATTTCCTCGGCGCAGGCGGCGGGAAACTTCTCGTACAAATCCAATAGGATGCATGGGGACCGCTACCTGTTGATCGGCGATGCCTATGCCTTTTTGGACCCGATGTTTTCCACCGGTGTATATTTGGCGATGGAAAGCGCGATGCAGGGGGCAGAGGCGGTGCATACCTTGCTGACACAGCCCGAAACAGGCCGCCTGAAGCTCGACGCCCATGTCATCAGCATGGAGCGCGGCTTGGGGCGGTTGTCGTGGTTCATCTACAAGTTCAACACGCCCGCGACGCGGAAACTTTTCATGTCGCGCCTTAACCCTCTGAACATGCGCCGAGAGGTGATTGGCCTGCTGGCTGGAGATGTCTTTGGGCGCCGGTCAGGTGGCATCGGCGTGCCCGCTTTCAAGCTGGCTCATCGCCTTCTTAGCGTCGTCTTGCGTTAGAATAGGAAGCTGCAAAACCCGCCAAGGCCCAAGGAAAGCTAGCTAATTTTCGATTTACTGTTAACGCTTGAAGGGTATGGGGCATTTCCCCAAGCGACCCGAACCCCACGAAGGGCCCTACATGACGACACCCTATCTGCACGGCCTTTCTACCGCACTTCCGCCCCATTGCCTGTCGCAAGACGATGTTCGCGAACGCGCTGCGATTATTTTTGGCGGCAAGTACCCGCAGTTTGACCGCCTTTCCAAGTCTTTCGAGACGGCGGGCATCGACCAGCGGTATTCGGTTGTTCCGATTGACTGGTTCTCGGACGATCACGGGTGGGAAGACCGCAATGCCGCCTTCATGGTGGGGGCGAAGGCGATGTATATCGAGGCTGCGCAACGCGCCCTTGATGCGGCGGGCTGGCAGGGTGCGGATGTGGATTGCGTCGTGTCCGTGTGCTCCACCGGTTTGGCCACGCCCACACTGGACGCTCAGGTCTTTTCAGACATGGGGTTTCGCCAAGACATCATGCGGGTACCGCTGTTTGGCCTCGGCTGTGCGGGGGGCGTTTCGGGCCTGTCGGTGGCGCAATCCATCGCGGCGGGAAGGCCCGGCGCAAAGGTGCTGCTTGTGGTGGTTGAGACCTGCTCTCTCTCGTTTCGGGCGGACCGGTTGCAGAAGGCAGACATCATCGCGGCGGTCCTGTTCGGCGACGGGTCTGCGGCGGCCTGCATCAGTACGGAAACGCCACAGAACGGCAGAGTTATCGCGCTTGGGCAGGGGCACCAGACGATGTGGCCCGACACGCTTGGGATCATGGGATGGGACGTGGACGAAACAGGCTTTGGCGTGGTCTTTGACCGCTCCATCCCCGGTTTCGTGACCGAGGAATTTGCCACAGCCGCACAGGGCGCGTTGACCGCCGCGAACCTGACGCATGACCAGATTGACCGCTACGTCTGCCACCCCGGCGGGGCCAAGGTCGTGGATGCCATTGAGGGCGCGTTGAGCTTGCCGCAAGGCTCGCTGGTGGCGGAGCGGGAGACTCTGCGCGCCGCCGGAAACATGTCGGCGCCCACGGTGATGTTCGTGCTGCAATCGGTGCTCGACGCAGGCACCACGGGGCAAATGATGGCCTGCGCCTTGGGCCCCGGCTTCACGGCGTCATTCCTGCCGTTTCAGGTGGAGGCCGCCGCGTGACTGCAACTTACCTATTCCTTGGCTTCATCATCCTACAACGCCTGAGTGAGCTGTTCATTGCCAAGCGCAATACCGCGCGTCTTCTGGCGCGAGGTGCCTATGAAGTGGGGGCCGCGCATTACCCGGCCATGGTCGCCATGCACTCGGCCTGGATCGTCTGCCTTGTTGTCTTTGGCTATGACAATTCGGTGGCTTACGGATGGCTGGCGGGGTTCGCAGTGCTACAGGTCTTGCGGGTGTGGATCTTGGGCAGTTTGGGCAGCCGTTGGACCACGAGGATCATCATCCTGGAAGAACCGTTGGTGGTACGAGGGCCGTTCAAATACGTGTCGCATCCCAACTATATGCTCGTGGTGGCCGAGATCATCGTCGCGCCGATGGTTTTGGGCCTGACATGGATAGCATTGGTGTTCACCGTTCTGAACGCCGCGATGCTGTGGGTGCGGATCGGGGTGGAGCATAAGGCGCTCGCGCCGTTACGCTGAAGCGCGATGTGCCGTTGCACGGGCGCGGGCTTTGCCGCAAACAAGCAACGACACCGCAGGGGAGGGAACACCGCATGGCTGTAAAACGATTGCTGACGGAATTTGGCATGGGCAGCTCACTGCGCCGTCAAGATTACACCCAAGCCGCTGAACGCGCTGTGAAAGATGCTTTGTGGCATAACTCCATCAATTTGGCCGAGCTGTTCGGGAAGCAGAAGGAAGAGATGCAGATTACGGTAGAGGTCGGCGTTCAGAACCCCGATGCGCTGGAAACCGACAAGATCGCCGCGATCTTCCCTTATGGGCAGGTGACAGTCGTCCCAAGGCAGGGCGGGTTGGACGTGCCCCGCAGTGATGGCGGGAAGCCAACGGTCATCGCCAACGTCGCCATTTCTGTTGCCCTGGATTTGGGAGAAACCGCATGAGCGAGCAGCGTTTCATCATCGAAATGGGCATGGGCAACGATCAATACGGCCAAGATTACACCAAGGCCGCCGCCCGCGCGATTGAAGATGCCATTCGCCATTCCGCCATCCCGATGTTTGAGGCGACGGGCCTGTCGTCGGACCAGATGCGGGTACAGGTTACGGTGGGGGTGCAAGCGCCCGAGCGTGTCGATTGCGCGGCGCTGGCCGAGAAGCTGCCACGGGGGCAAGCGACGGTAACGGCGGTGCAAGGCGGGTTGGACGTGACGAACCCCGACACCGGTAAAGTGCTGGTCATCGCCTCTGCCGCGGTGGAGGCTTTTTTGCCGAAACAGTCCGGATAGACCTCGGCCAAGGGTGGGGGGCCACACACGTTGACAGGACGACATCCGGCGTGAATATGTCGCCCATGACCATCAGCCTGTCCGAAAAAGAAAGCCAAATTGCCGCCGCCGCCCTGCGTGTGTTCACGCGCTATGGCCTGAAGCGAGCGACGATGAACGATGTCGCGGAAGAAGCCGGTGTCGTGCGCCAAACGCTCTACAACGTCTTCGCCAATAAGGACGAAGTGATCCACGGGACGCTGCTGTATTACACGGAAATGCTCCGCCAAAGGACGCTGGACGCGTGGAAGAGCGAAGGCGATCTTTCGACCAAGCTCGACCTATTGTTCGAGCATTATATCATCGCATCTTGGGATGCGATCCGAGCCACGCCCGATGCCGGGGACCTCGAATCCGGTTCTCACGCAGCGGCCGAGCGGGCCATGGTGGCCGCAGAAGCCGCGCTTGATGCCATGTTGGTCGATCTATTCGCCCCCTACGCCGACGCCTTGGCGCGGAATGGGCAGAACGTGGCGGACTTCGCCCCGTTCGTGCGCGCGGTTTTGATGGGGTTCAAACACAAGACGACGGACCGCGATGCCCTCCTGAAAAATCTGGCGGTGTTCAAGGCAATGGTCGTACTCTCCACCACCTAGCTGGCAATTTTACACTTCTTGACTATTTGTCCAAATCGGGCAATATCGCTCCAACTTTTGGAGGTCGATATGCGCTTGAACGTGAACGGTGAGGTTAAAGAGGTCGATGTCGCGCCAGACATGCCGCTTCTGTGGGTCTTGCGCGAAGAGCTGAACATACCGGGTACGCGCTATGGCTGCGGCGTCGCGCAATGTGGCGCTTGTACGGTTCATATCGACGGGCAAGCCATGCGGTCCTGTCAGATGCCGGTGGGCGATCTGGAAGGGGCGCAGATCACAACCGTAGAAGGGTTGGCGCAGGCCGAAACGCTGCACGTCGTGCAACAGGCTTGGATCGACCATCAGGTGGCGCAATGCGGCTACTGTCAAAGCGGGCAGATCATGCAAGCCGCCGAACTGCTATCCACCACGCCGAACCCGACCGACGAAGACATCGATTTCGCCATGTCCGGCAACCTGTGCCGATGCGGCACCTACCCGCGTATTCGCGCCGCGATTCACGCCGCCGCCCGCGCGATGGAGGGTTGAGGGATGAGCAAGATCAAGACCTTTACCCGCCGCGCCTTCCTTGTCGGCTCTGCCGCCGTTGCCGGGGGCGTCGCCTTTGGCGCGTATCTGGTTGTGCGCGATCCAGAAAACCCGAACCTCCAGGATTTGCCCGAGGGGGCCGCGTCGTTTAACCCTTGGGTGCGGATTGACGCCTCTGGCGTGACGCTAATCACCCCCCATGCCGACATCGGACAGGGGGCTGTGTCCATGCAGGCCGCGCTGATTGCCGAGGAAATGGACTTGGAATGGGGCGGGTTTGATGTCGATTTCGGCCGCCCCGCCCCGGCCTATTGGAACACGGCCATGGCCAACGATGGCGCGCCGGTTGTGCCTTGGGATGACAGCTTTGGCGCTCGCGCCATGCGATCCACGATGGGTGGTTTGCTGAAGGTTATGGGGATGCAGGGTACGGGGGGATCGTCCTCCACGCCGGATAGTTTCGTGAAACTGCGCGAAGCCGGCGCGATGGCCCGAGAGACGCTAAAAAGCGCGGCCAGCGCGCGAACGGGCGTTGCCGTGGCCGATCTGCTCACGGAAGCGGGGGCCGTTCACCTGCCCGACGGTACAGTCATTCCCTATGCCGATCTTGCCGCTGACGCCGCGCAAATTGATCCGGTGCAAGACACGCCGCTGCGCGACCCATCGACGTGGCGCCTGATCGGCCAAGATATGCCGCGCCTTGATATTGAAGCGAAATCCACCGGCCAGGCGATGTATGGCATCGACCTAGAGCTACCGGGCATGGTGCGGGCCAGCGTGCGGGTGAACCCGCGAAAGGGTGGCACCCTGAACGGGTTTGACGCCACGGAGGCCGAGGCGATGCAGGGTGTGGAGCAGATCATAGAGATCCCCGGCGGCGTTGCGGTGATTGCCACCAATACCTGGTACGCGATGCAGGCACTCGATGCGATTTCCTACGATTGGGGCCCCGCTGATTACGCGCCGGATCAAGACGCCCATTGGGCAGCTTTGGAAGATAGTTTCACCGAGGAAACGCTCGACAAAGAATGGCTCAACAGCGGCGATGTGGAGGCCGATATGCCCGGCGCCGAGGTGCTGGAGGCCGAATACCGAGCCCCCTACGTGGCGCACCAACCGCTAGAGCCGCTGAACGCCATTGTGCTGGTGGAAGACGACAGCGTGCAAGTCTGGACCGGCCACCAAATGCCCCGCTTCCTGCAACAGCAGGTGGCCGCCATTACCGGCCATGACGCGGACCAAGTGGTGTTCCACAACCAATATGCGGGCGGCTCGTTCGGGCATCGGCTGGAGTTTGACTACGTCAAGCAGGCCACCCATGTCGCGATGCAGCTACGCGGCACCCCAGTTAAGATTATTTACAGTCGAGAGACCGATTTCGCACAAGATTTTCCAAGGCAAATCACGATGGGCCGCGCCCGGGGTGCGGTGCGTGATGGGCAGGTCATCAGCTACGACACGCAAATCGCGGCGCCTTCTGCCATGCGCTCGCAGATGGCCCGCCTAGGCCAGCCCCTGCCCGGTCCCGATGGCCAGCTTGCCGCTGGCATTTGGCAGCAGCCTTACGGATTTGAGAACGTGCGCATGCGCGGCTACGCGGTCGAGGGGCTTTCGCCCGTCTCGTCGTGGCGGTCGGTCGGAGCCTCGGCCAACGGCTTTGTCGGCGAAGGTTTTCTGGACGAGTTGATCCACGCCGCCGGGGCGGACCCGTTGGAGGAACGCATCCGCCTGTGCACCTTGGATGACGTCAGCCGCCGCGTGCTGGAAGCCGTCGGAGAGATGTCCAACTGGGGCGAGGCACTGCCCGAAGGCACGGGCCGCGGCGTTGCACTGGTTCATTCCTTCGGCGTTCCCTGCGCCGAGGTGGTCGAGGTGACCAACACCGAAAACGGCATCCGCCTGGACCGCGTCTGGGTCGCCGCAGATGTGGGCCGTGTCGTGGACCCGGTAAATTTCGAGAACATCGTGAAGGGCGGCGTCATCTGGGGCCTTGGTCACGCGATGAACTGCGAGATCACCTACACCGATGGCATTGCGGATCAGACGAATTTCCACTCTCACGAGGGGATGCGGATGCATCAGGTGCCCGAAATCTTCGTGCGCGGGTTGGAGAACGGCGGTGTGCGCGGGATCGGAGAACCCCCTGTCCCGCCAGCCGCCCCTGCCTTGGCGAACGCGATTTTTGCCGCCACCGGGCAGAGGTTGCGGGAAATGCCGTTCTGGAACCACGTGGATTTCGTCTGAACGCTTTAGCTTTGCGCGAATCGACTTGTCTGTAAGGCTGCTGTTGGGACAACCAACGGGGCCTATATGAAGCCAGAAATTCGCACGGCGCTGCAATCAGTCGGGTGCGCCGTGGCCTTCAACGACGGCGACGTGCTGCGCGAAAAGGGTGCTTTCGTGCCCGATATGCTGCTGATTACCAGCGGTCAGGTCGATTGCATCGTGTCCGAGGCGGACGCAGTTCATTACACGGTCGGCCCCGGCACGATTGTGGGGGAAATCGGGTTTCTGACCGGGCAGGGGGCCACCGCCACGCTGCGCGCTGTCGGCCCGGTCGAGGCGCTATCGCTGAACGCGCGGTCCTTGCAACGGCTCCGCCAGAACTCTCCGGCCATTGCAGCCGAGGTTTTGCGCCTTCTTGCGACGCTACTGCAAGAACGCGCCGCCCAGAACGAGGGGTTGGTTGCAGAGGTTGAAGGTAGCGCTGACAAGATCGAGGTCGTGCGCTGCTCGACGCTGGACCAACGGCGCACGGCGCAAAGGGTGCGCTATGATGTGCATTGTCTGGAACGGGGGCTGGCCTGTGCATCCGCCGATGACGCAGAGGGGACCATCACCGATGCGCTTGACGCAACGGGCACCTCTTTCATTGCCTTCACAGGGGTTCAGGCGATCGGGATGATGCGGGTGAACGCGGGGCCGGATTGTGAAGAGTCGTTGCGACGTTTTCACGGGCTTTCCCACGAAGCCGATGCAGCGCAAAACAGCACGATCATCACGGCAAGTGCGATCCACGAAGCCTATCAAAACGCAGAACTTTTCAGCCAGTTCATTGCCGCCATCACGACCTTTGCACAGGCTTCTGACGCGACACGGCTTTGCGCCGATTGCCCCCCCGGCGCCGAGGCCCATTATTTCGCCTTGGGGTTCCAGCGCAGCGGTCCCGATGCGCCCTTGCCCGAGCTTGGCTTGTCGGTGCCCCTGATGCTGACGGCACTTTCCGATACGGAAGTTGGGGGCGGTTAAACCTCTGTTCACGTCAATGTCGTAAGCCCTCTCTGACCTTTGAGGAGCATGGCCATGGCGGACGACGACCTTCGCCCGATTATCATCAAGAAGAAGAAGGTGATCTCTGGCGGGGGGCACCATGGTGGCGCGTGGAAAGTTGCCATGACGTCCCTTTCCTTAGATTCAAAAGCGTGCGTTTTTCACGCTGTTCACGATCCGACGCCCAGTTTGGGGCATCGATTGAAACGTCATTCTGACGGGTGTGGCCCGGTGGTTTGGGCCACGCCACCTCATTGGGTGCGGGTTCTTTTTGGGGGCAAAGACTAAACAACATCCTAATCGCCCTGCCCCCATTGCAAACGATTTGAACTGACTTCGATCTAGCGCCGCACGATAGAGCCGGAGGGCGCCGGAACACCCTTCTGGCTTTGGCCATCAGCGTCATAAGTTGTTAGCTGCGAGGACCGGGCCGACTGTAAATGTGCACGCGCCGTCGCGACCCCCGCCTGGGCAGCCATAAGAAGGCGCGCGTTTCGGGCGGCCGCGCCTTGAATGCCTGTGACAACTTCCAGATCACCGCCTTCAAGGCGCAATCGCTCAAACGCGCGGGACAGCTTTGGAGCCATCTTACCCAAGGCGTCCAAATCACCGGCCAACAGCGCCCGGTGCTGCTGCTCCAACATATCCGCGACCGTTCTGGCCGCATTCTTGCGAAGACCGATCATTGAGCAGCCTCCGCACGACGAACGAGAGAGTCGAAGATGGATTCCGCCAAGCCAAGCCCGCCTTGCGCCGACAGCGCGTTGGCATGTTCGGAACGGAGCATCGAGCTAAATTGCTCCTCCCCGATGCCGCCGCCAAAGCTGTTTTCGTCTCGCGCTTCGCCAAAGCCCGCGTGTTTCAACATTTCGGCCAGGAAAGCCGCTTCAAGATCTTCGGCGACGCTTCGCAATTCAGCGTGGGGGTCCACGGCGGCGGGCATTTCTTGCGGTGTCAGTGTCGTAGAGGGAATCACTAGGGTCATGGAAATATCTCGCATTCGAGGGATTTCTTTGAAGTTGGCAGATGCGCGTAAACAAATCGTAAGGAGATTGAGCGTAGACAGGGGACGTCAACAACAATGACGGACAGCCAGAATGGATGATCTGCTCCAAAGCCCCCTTATGTCGGGGCAAGGTACATTTGCCTTCACCCGCCCTGATTCTGAGGCCACCGCCCTTGAAGGCGCTGCCTTCGGGGCAACTTTCGATGCCCTACTTACGGGGACCGTCGCACATGCTCCGCATTTGCCGGACGCGGTCACCCTTATGACCCAGATGGACGTTGTTGCGCCGAAACAACCGGAAGGCGCGTTTGAAATGCCGCTCGTGGTGCCCTCGGAAGGGGTAATCTTGCCAGGTGGCGAAACGCCGATCCTGCCGCAGCCAGTTCCAGATGATGTCGCTTCAGAACTTATCTCAAAAGCCGCGACGCCGGTTGATCTTGCCCTCGACCAGCAGATTCCTGAGGGTGCGGACGTCGCAGAAATCGTGGACACACCCCTTCGCGCGATCCCGGTAGCTTCTCCTGTCGTTTCAGATGGTCCGGCCCCGCATCAACACGCCCCTTTTTTGCGGAGCGTTGTGGACCGCCCCCATCCGATTAGCAGCAACACCGTTGTCACCCCTTATGTGGCAGAGCTTTCGCAGGCGGTGCCGGTGGTCAAACCTACCGCCCAAACGCTGCCCCCAACACCAGCCACTAGCGTGGCGGCAGCTGCGCCGCAGGTCACCGCGCAGGTGCAGCCTGCCGCGGATTCGCCCGAACCTCTCACCCTTCCCTTCGCCCCCGAACGCCCCATTCGCGCAACCATGACCGGGCCGCTGACGATCCCGGATGTCGCACGGACAAGGCCCCAGGCGACACCACTCACGATTCCACCCGGGGTCCGCGAGGCGGTGCACCCGGTGCCGCAAACGCTACCCGGTGTGGCGCGTTCTGCCCCACAAGTCGCGCCGCAGACACTGCCCGCAGATAGAGGCGCGGTGGTACAGAACCCTCCCCTCGCGCACCCCGTTGCAGGCCCCGCTCCGGGCGACCATCGGGCGTCCGGTTTTGCCGGGCCAATCCCTCAATCGGAACGTACCGCTGTTGTGATTTCGGACCCGCAGACGCGTCCCGTAACGACGGAACAGCATTCCATACCGCGCAATCACGCGGCACCCGTTTTGCCGCCTCAATCCTCGGGGCCGCAAACCTATAGCCTGCCACAGCAGGCGCCATCTGCGCAGCCCGCTGTGGCGATGAGGTGGCAGAGCCCGTCACAAAGCCGGACGGCGCATCCCCCCAATGTCCAACCGCAAGCAAATCAACCGATTGAGCAGATGGCGCCCGCCGCCATCCAGCGTGGCTATCCGGCGGCTACCGTCACCTTCGCGTCTCAGGCCGCGTCACTCACCAGCCAAACCGGAGCCTCCCCCTCGGTCCCCACAGCCCTAACCGGCCAAGACCCCCCCAAGGAAGCGGCCACAATCCGCGTGGGCGGTTGGACAGTTCCCGCCGCGCGTACGCCTTCACCCTACGTCGTGGTTCCGCAGCTATCCGCAACCACAACACCCGGCGCGCCGCAAACGCTGACAAGCGGTGCAGAGATACCGATGGATGCTTTACCCGATTTCGATAGCGCCCTTCAGCCGCTGGTAACGCCCGCCACTTCCACTGCGCTTACGCCCACAACATCGCTTTTGGCCCATGCGCCCTCTACCACCGCGCAGGTGATCGCGCAGCAGATCGCGAGCGCGCTTGCCAACCCTTCGGCTGAGGGGGACGCACCTTTGGAACTGGCGCTTGATCCACCAGAATTGGGACGTGTGAGGATGCAAATGTCTGAAATCGCGGGGGTGTTGACCCTGACCATTCAGGCAGAACGGGCTGATACCGCTGACCTGATGCGCCGCCACCTCGACCTTTTGGCGCAAGA
Source organism: Rhodobacteraceae bacterium M385 (assembly GCA_025141835.1). NCBI lineage: Bacteria > Pseudomonadati > Pseudomonadota > Alphaproteobacteria > Rhodobacterales > Paracoccaceae > Rhodobacteraceae bacterium M385. The sequence goes on from CP081102.1 coordinate 3,806,975, forward strand.
ATTCTCGGACGCCGGCCTTGATTCTCCTTCCGTCCACATCTCGCAAGATGGGGCGGAACATCAGGAGCGCGACGATGGCGATGCGCCATCTCAATCTACTGCCGCCAACGCCCCCCCCGCATCGGAAGAGGGGGCCTTGCCTCAGCCAAATCTCACCGCCACCGGCGGGCTAGACCTTAGATTATAGGAGCCAACCTATGGAAATCCTCTCTGCACTGCAAAGCGCCGCGACCCCCGCTGCCGTGCCGGAACAGCAGACCTCAAGCATCGCGTCGATCACCTCAGACTTCGACATGTTCTTGCGGCTTCTGACGACGCAAATGCAGAATCAAGACCCTTTGGACCCGGCTGATTCCACGGAATACACCGCGCAGCTTGCGACCTTTTCGGGGGTCGAACAGCAGGTGGAAACCAACAATCTTCTGCGTGACCTGCAAGCCAGTTTCGCCTCCATGAACATGGGCCAGCTTTCTGGCTGGATCGGGATGGAGGCACGGGCAGAGGTGCCGGTAAACTTCACCGGACAAACCACCATGGTCCAGGTTGCCCCCCATGCCTTGGCCGACCGAATGGAACTGATCGTGCGCAACGCTGCGGGCGATGTGGTGGCCAACGTGCCCGCCTTGCTGAGTGATGAACCCTTCGCCTGGGCCGGAGAGGGCAGCGATGGCACCCCGCTTCCCCATGACACCTATTCCCTGTCCGTCCAAAGTTGGAGCGGAGAGGACATCCTCGAAGAACGATCCGCCTTCGTCTACGGCGAAATCACCGAAGCGCAGACCCTAGCGGGAGAGGTTTGGGTCACCATGGAAAACGGGGTCAGCCTGCCCGCCGAAAACGTCCAAGGCCTGCGTCGCATCCCGTAGGGACTAAAACAGCGATAGGACCAGTGCGGCGCCCAAGCCAATCGCCAAACCGCCGAGACCAATAGCCATGCGCTCGGGCCAACGGCTCGGCGCGATCGGCTTCACTGGATGGGCCTGCGCGATCAGCGCGGCCTCGGCAAGTTGCGGCAAGCGGGGACCGAAGCGCGACAGCACCATCGCCGTGCGCGCCAGATCGCGCACCATTGCTTGCGGCCCGATGGACTTGGCGATGTAGGTCTCGACCTCGGGTTGGGCCACGGCCCAGATGTTCAGATCCGGGTCCAGGGACCGGCCCACGCCTTCCACAACCACCATGGTGCGTTGCAGCAAAATCAGCTCGGTCCGCGTTTCCATCCCGAAGCGTTCCGTCACTTCAAACAGATACGACAGCAAGTGCCCCATGGATATGCGAGAGGCTTCCATGCCGAAAATCGGCTCTCCGACGCTGCGAAGGGCTTGCGCGAACTCTCCGATGTCGCGGTCGGCGGGGACATAGCCCGCCTCAAAATGCACCTCGGCCACGCGTTGGTAATCCTTGCGGATAAAGCCCATCAGGATCTCGGCGTAGACACGGCGGGTATATTCGTCGATCCGCCCCATGATCCCGAAGTCGAGCGCCACCACGTCGCCATTGGGGGCCACCTTCAGGTTCCCCTGATGCATATCCGCATGGAAATACCCATCGCGCAGGGCATGGCGCAGGAACATCTGCAACACCGTCGCCCCTAGTTTGCGGCGATCATGACCCGCCGCGTCAATCGCGGCCAAATCCGACAGGGGTAACCCCTCTGCCCACCCCAGCACCATCATCCGGCGGGTGGACAAGCCCCATTCCACCGCTGGCACAGTGAAGCCGTCATCGCCTTGAGTGTTGGCCGCGAATTCTCCCGCGGCCGAGGCTTCGATCCGCAGGTCCAGCTCTTGCAGCACGACGCCTTCGAAGTGATCCACGACATCGCGCGGCCGCAACCGCCGCGACGCCGGAGACAGCGTTTCCACCAAAGAGGCGATCAGGTGGAACGCATCCACGTCCTTGCGAAACGCCCGCTCAATCCCCGGGCGCAGGATCTTCACGGCAACCTCTCGGCCCGTTTCCGCCAGCGTAGCACGGTGGACCTGCGCGATAGAGGCCGCAGCTATGGGATCAGAAAAGGCGCTGAAGGTATCTTCCAGCGGCCCATTCAATTCTTGGGCCACGACTTTGCGCGCCACCTCCACCGGAAAGGGCGGCAGCTTGTCCTGTAACACCTGCAATTCCAACGCCATATCAGGGCCGACGACGTCAGGGCGCGTGGACAGGATTTGCCCGAACTTGATGTAGGCCGGACCAAGGGCTGTCAGGGCACGGGGCACCGGCGGCACGTTCGGGTCACCCTTCAGGCCCAACCACTTAAACGGCCAACCCACCACACGGGCGGCAACCCGGATCGGGCGCGGCGCGTCCAACGCCTCTAGCACTGCGCCCATGGCACCGGTGCGTTCAAACGTGGCGCCCGTGCGGACCAGCCGCCAAATGTTATGAGGTCCGCGCACTTAGATTTTCCATCCCGAATGCAGGGCCGCAATCCCCATCGACAGGTTGCGATATTTCACCTGCTCAAAGCCCGCGTCGCGGATCATCCCGGCGAAGGTGTCCTGATCGGGGAATTTACGGATCGATTCGACCAGATACTGGTACGAATCGCGGTCCCCGGCGATCAACTGCCCCATGCGCGGGATCACGTTGAAGGAATACAGGTCATACAGCTTTTGCATCCCGTCATTGGGAAGCTGGCTGAACTCTAACACCATCAACCGCCCGCCCGGGCGCAAGACGCGGTAAGCCTCGGACAAAGCCTCGTTAATGCGGGTCACGTTTCGAATGCCGAAGCTAATGGTGTAAACGTCGAAGGAATTGTCGGCGAAGGGCAGCGCCATGGCGTCGCCACAGACCCAATCCAGATGGTCTGCCAAGGCTTCGGCCTCGGCGCGTTTTTCGCCTTCATCCAGCATTGACTGGGTCATGTCGAACACGGTGGCATGGGCACCGGGCGCCCGCTTGAGGAACCGGAAAGAGATATCGCCCGTGCCGCCCGCCACATCCAGCAACTTCTGGTCGTCACGCGGGGCCAGCCAATCCATCATCGCATCTTTCCAAACGCGGTGGATGCCGACACTCATCACGTCATTCATCACATCGTATTTTGACGCGACATTGGTGAAAACACCGTGCACCATCCCGGCCTTCTGATCCTCGGCCACATCCTGAAATCCGAAGTGAGTCGTTTGATCGTCTGCCATGGGACTTGTCCTTTCGTCGCGCTGCCCCCTCTTATAGGGCGTAGCCATGAGGTTACAGCACCCCTTCGCCCCATAAGGAAAGAGCGATTTGCCCGAACTTCCAGAGGTAGAGACAGTGCGTCGCGGCCTAGCCCCGGTTCTAGAGGGCGCGCGGATCGTGAAGGCCGCCGTAAACCGCCCCGATCTGCGCTGGCCGTTCCCCGAAAACATGGCCGCGCGGCTCGAAGGGGCGACGGTTACGGCGCTGCGGCGGAGGTCGAAATACATCCTCGCGGACCTAAGCACCGGGGAAACCCTGCTGGTCCATCTCGGCATGTCGGGGCGGATGCAGATATCGGGCGATGTGGTGGGCAGTTTTCATCACACACACCCCGCGGCGCAAAAACACGATCATGTCGTGCTGGATACGGACGCGGGGGCACGGATCACCTTTAACGATGCCCGCCGCTTTGGCGCGATGGATCTGATGAACACGGCGACTCAGGATCAACATTGGCTGATCCGCGATCTGGGGCCGGAACCGCTTGGCAACAGCTTTGACGAAGCGCATCTGATTGCGGCGTTCAAAGACAAGCGTTCCCCGGTGAAAACGGCGCTATTGGACCAACGCATCGTGTCGGGCCTTGGCAATATCTATGTATGCGAGGCGCTGTGGCGGGCCGGAATTTCGCCGCTGCGACAAGCAGGCAAGGTAAGCGCCCCCCGAGTCGCCAAGCTGGTGCCGATTATCCGAGATGTCCTAAGGGAAGCTATCGAGGCGGGCGGTTCCAGCCTGAAGGATCATCGGCAAGCAAATGGCGAACTGGGATATTTTCAACACACCTTTAGGGCCTATGGCCGCCAGGGGGAGCCCTGCCAAACCCCAGACTGCACAGGGAAAATCAACCGCAAGGTGCAATCGGGCCGGTCCAGCTTCTACTGCCCGGCCTGTCAGAGATAACTTGAACCCTCTGACGGCAGTGCTAACCCTCGGGGGTCTAATGAAACAGCGGATGAGCACACTCCATGGCCTATGAGACCCTGATCGTCGATGTTGAAGATCATATCTGCCTCATAAAACTAAACCGTCCCGACGCGCTGAACGCGCTCAACAGTCAGTTGTTGGGGGAGTTGGGCAAAGCCCTGAAAGCTGCTGAAGACAACGACAAGGTGCGCTGCATCGTGTTGACCGGCTCGGACAAGGCATTCGCCGCCGGGGCCGACGTGACCGAGATGGCCGGCAAAAGCTTCGCCGATGTCGTGTCCGAAGATATGTTCGCCAAAGACGATCGCGCTATTCGGGCGATCCGCAAGCCGATCATTGCCGCCGTTGCAGGCTATGCTTTGGGCGGCGGTTGCGAGTTGGCTATGGCCTGCGATTTCATCATCGCTGCCGAAAACGCCAAGTTCGGCCAGCCCGAGATCAATCTGGGTGTCATCGCAGGCATGGGCGGCACACAGCGCCTGACCAAGCTGGTGGGCAAATCCAAAGCGATGGACATGCACCTGACGGGCCGTTTCATGGCTGCCGAAGAAGCCGAGCGTTCCGGCCTCGTGTCGCGGGTCGTGCCCGTGAAGAAGCTGGTGGAAGAGGCGATGGCCGCCGCTGCCAAGATCGCCGAGAAATCCGCAATCGCTACCATGGCCGCGAAAGAGGCTGTGAACCGCGCCGAAGAAGTCTCGCTTTCTGAAGGGCTGCTTTTTGAACGTCGCGTGTTCCATTCGCTCTTTGCGACAGACGACCAGACCGAAGGCATGAACGCCTTTGTTGAGAAGCGCGAACCTCAGTTCCGCGACAAGTAAGACCCATTTGGGTGATTTAGGGATAAAGAGTCTTCCCTTTTGGGCGCTTTTTCCCTAAATCCCCCGTCAGACATGCGTGAGAGGCCCGCTTTGGCCAGATTCGTCCGGTACAGAACCCGGAGACGGGACCCCCCGCGCGTTAGATATTGTTTACGCCCACTGAAGGGCCCCGAAAGGATCACACCATGGCAAATTCGCCCCAAGCTAAAAAACGCGCCCGTCAGAGCGAGCGTCGATTCGCAATCAACAAAGCCCGCCGCTCGCGCATCCGTACGCATCTGCGTTCCGTTGAAGAAGCCATCGCTTCTGGCGACCAGGCTGCCGCTACGGCAGCTTTGAAAGCGGCTCAGCCCGAGCTGATGCGCGGCGTTACCAAAGGTGTGATGCACAAAAACACCGCTTCCCGGAAAATGTCGCGTTTGGCGTCTCGGGTAAAAGCGCTCGGCGCATAAGGACGTCAAAACGGTCTGTAAATTAGGGGCGCTCCTTTATGGGGGCGCCTTTTTTCGTTTCTAAATAGTTAACGGTCTCAACGTCATAATTGAGCGAGAGAGATTCGATTTCAGGAAGGTTGCGAGTCAAGCGCGAAGACCTGTTGCGAGGTAAGAGCGACTCCCGATAACTTGTTCTTGCGAGTCATACGCCTTGGGGGTGGATGAGAGGCACCAAGCCTCTATTTGATATGCGGCGCGGCCCGGATGCGGACACATCCGGTGCTATTGGCGGTTTCGTCAGCGCATATCAAATGGAGGTCAAATGGGAGGAAATGCACATCAAAAATGTGCAGCCACCTCTTAACGGTGCTTTCATTTCACCTCGTGATCATACCCTGTGGGAAGTGCTTTCAGCACCGCTGGCAAACCGGTGGGCTGAAACCTGTTCGACGCCATGATCATGCCCAATGCTAAAGGTAGGATGCCTTGCAACGCAGATACTGGTGAGGAACCGGCCCACGAAAAGGCGCCGGGCGAAAAAAGGACGGGACGAAGGC